>DATIJJ010000001.1:0-33715 GCA_035478795.1 Gammaproteobacteria bacterium
ACAGCTGGCGGCGTTGGCAGAAGAGCAGATGGCTGCTGTCCTGGTATCGGTCGTAATGCAGATGCAACAGGCGACGTCACTCTCGGCGAAGGCAAAAGAGGTGACGATTGTTTTGGAGTCGGAAGTAATGCAGCAGGTGGCTGTGGCACAAAAAGAGTTTGCCCTGCTTTTGAATATGGCACTACCTGTTTCGGCAAAGGCGCTGCAATTTTTTCTTTTTTTAAATAATCAGCCAATTCAGGTCTGCAGATCAAATAAGCCGCTATCGTTTCTTTTAGCTGATCTCTCTCTTCAACTGATAACTCATCAAGCTTGCGTTTATTGCTTGCCTCTTCCCAATAAGAATCCACGAGCTCGGGTGTCTCTTTTTGATAGGCATACATTATTTTGATCATCAACGCGTGAATTTTGTCAGAATCAAACTTCGGTGCTGCCTTCACATTCCGATACATAGAAATTGCAAAGTGTATATACCTACGTGCCGTAGTCGGGTGAGCCGGTTTCGGATAATCACATATCTCGGAAAGAATCATGACAGAAATGCCAACTGTCTTCCCTACATTCTCAAAAAGGTTGCCAAGCCTTTTCAGATTTGTTTCATCGTCCTCATTACCTGGAAAAAGATACTCTGCTCCCGGTTTATTGCGATTATTTGTCATCTGAAATAGCCTCCTCGTTATCGAATCAATTAATTGTTTTAAGTATTTTATTGATCGCAAAGTGTACAATAATGGGCGAATTTAATCAACCAGGGCTGTTTATTTTTTCACCTCAAGGTAACCTATTTCCAATTATGCTATTTTTGGTCTATAATAGCGCACTTTTATTCCAGCCGGAGCCACCATGTTAAGACAGGCACTCAATGTATTACCCCCAAAAAGAGTTATCCCAACTGATAATGATGGCAACAGTACACTGCATACGTTGTGTCTGGTCGGAGAGTTACAAACCATTAAATCATTTCTTAACACGTATCCCGACGTAATCAATACAGACTGGAAAAATGGTGGCGGAACCCCCTTGCATCTTACTCTTGCCAATGAAAATACTGCTCTGGCCATCGAAGTATTAAGAGAAATTATCGCAATCGAAAAACAAAGAAAGAAAAATATTCTGGATCTTTCGATCGTTGATCTGGAAGGCAAGTCATTACTAATTCTCGCCGCAAAAGCAAGACAATGGGGATTTATCAGAGAATTATTTTTACATGCCGGTGAACGCACCAAATCAATTATCCATTTAAAAGATCATGCAGGAAAAACAGCTTTGTATTATGCAGCTCTCTATGGCGAAGTGGAAATCGTAAAATTGCTTGTGGAAGCCGGTGCAGATATTAAAACAATCGATCAACAGGCACTGAATGAACAAACAGTTCGTGATACATTATGGTCTATCGAAATTCATCCTGACCGCAGTATCAGCGCTGCCTTGAATGTCATACCAGCTTCTTCCAGGAACCCATATGATTATACTTCAATACCAAATGAAGTTATTTTACAAACAAAATCGATGGCTCAAAATTGTAAGAAAAAATCTGAAACGGATAAACTGCTTGTTATTATCCAATCTGTCGAAGAAATACTTTGCAACCCAGGCAATTATATTTTGGCAACCGATGGCCATTTAAAAATACTCTGCAACTATACCGACGTGTTCTGTGGTGAAGGATACAAAAAATTACTTAAACAACAATCATTCAGTCCAAAATCGGTTGTTACACATTGTCTCGAAGGTCACCCATTGGTAATTGCGTATTTGAATACGCTTGATAAAAATAAAAAATTATCCGCTAACACGGCACAACCTGAAGAACAAAAAAATTCTGCCTTTTATTCCTTACCAGCACAACTTTTTGGTTACTCCAAAGCAAATCAGGAAATTAAACCGGAAGCCTACACAAAACTGGTTAAACAGGCTGAAGCTGCAAACGTCATTAATACAAGAACAAAGGTCACGAAAGAGACAGCTCTTTATGCAGCACTCAGTACCGAACATTTTGACAGGGCAAAAATATTAATGGTGGAGGGTCATGCGGATCCTTTTTTAGAAACGCTTGCAGGGGATAGCGCAGCCAAATTGATTGAACGATTGCAGCAAGCCCATCCTGCTGAACAAACTATTGCCGACATGGCGAGCCTGTTAAAAGAATTACAGCCGAAACAACTTCTGCGTATGGAAAATTAAACAAATAGCACTATGCTACCGAGCCGCGACCGTCAGGAAGCGTCACGATACTTTTTAATTCCGTTGATATCTTGCAGAACCAGTGACGCTCCCTGACGGTCGCGGCTCGGATAAAACACATACAAAAGCCAAAAAACGCACCGACTGAGGATAAGCCTGTAACTGATTGATTATACAAGGAAATTTTGATTTAATCGATGCCGGTCTTGAGTCGATTTTTTGTAACTTGTTGATTATATTGAAGTTTTTATTTTTCGGTCATTTGGCAATCAGGGGGTAAAATAACGCCATTTTCGTCACCGCATCATGCACAATCCCAACCAAAATCATCATCAGAAAAAAATATCCCAAAAACCAAAAGACGCGCGAGTGATTTTTTTTTCTAAAATAAATGAGCATCGAGACGATCAACCCTGACAGAAAAACCAGAAAATAAGCCGCCCGAATCCAGGGTGTATGAAACGTAAAATGCTTCGGATAAACCAGTAACGTGCCGGTCACCATGGCCAAAACCAGAAACCACAAAATCAAACGACTAAAACGGATCAGTAAAAAATTTCGTTCAGGATGGGCGCTAAAACCTGCCAGAATCAAACAAAAAAAAGTAAGTCCCAGCAAACCGAGTGTTAATAATAAATGCGTGAATTTTAAAACATCAATCAACATTATAACCAGTAAACAAAAACAAAAAGTAACAACCAGACCACGTCAACAAAATGCCAATACCAGGAAACCGCTTCAAACGCAAAATGATTATGTGGATTGAAATCATTGCGCAACATGCGATAGAAAATCACGCACAACCCAATCGTACCAATCGTCACATGCAAGCCGTGAAAACCCGTCAGCATGAAAAAAGTGGTGCCGTAAATACCGGATCCCAATGTTAATCCTTTTTGTAAATACGCAATCGTATATTCATGCGCCTGAAAAAACAAAAAGCTCACGCCAAGCAAAATCGTCAGCAATTGCCCGATCAACATGGTCTTGCGATAATTTTTTAAAATCGCCCAATGCGCCAGTGTAATCGTCGCGCCA
The DNA here is from genome assembly GCA_035478795.1 of Gammaproteobacteria bacterium. Lineage (GTDB taxonomy): Bacteria > Pseudomonadota > Gammaproteobacteria > DSM-16500 > DSM-16500 > DATIJJ01. The sequence continues at coordinate 3,223 of DATIJJ010000001.1, forward strand.
CTCGTCAACAGGATAAACGTGTTCAATGCGGGAATGCCCCACGCTTCCATCACCGATTTTGGCGCAATAAATAATCCGGGATTGGGATTCGCGTGCGAAGGCCAGCCGGAAGTGAAACTCGGCCATAATAAAATATGACTAATGATGTGTGAACCGGAACCACTCAAAGTCGGTACCGAAATCACACGCACAAAAAAAAGTGCGCCAAAAAAGGCACTGAAAAACATCACTTCTGAAAAAATAAACCAGCACATACTCCAGCGAAAGGATCGGTCCACCTGCGCGTTTGCAAGAATCCCCGCACGGTTTTCGCGAATGACCATGCCAAACCAGCCATAAATCATATAAATCAACATCAAAAAACCAAATCCGAAAAGGTAAGGCCCAAACCATTCTTCATGCATCCAGTTTGCAGCGCCTGACAACATGCAGATCAATGCAATCGAACCTTTTAAAGGCCAACTGCTGGGCTTTGGTAAATAATATCCTTTATCTTTTTGCATCATTTTTTTGCCTTTTTATGCTTACCACAAACTATAATCTTTCCCCGGCGCACTTTGCTGCATCATGTATTTCACCGCTGCTTTCAAATCCGCATCCGAACAGGTTGCACACGCCCCTCGCGGCGGATGTCCACGACGTCCCGTCAGAACATTGATATAGGTATCCAGAAAACCCGCCTGAACAATCGGTTTCCATGCTTCCACATCACCCGGTTTGGGTGCGCCCCGATAACCGCTGGCATGACAAACACTGCAGTTTTCATCATAAAGCAATCGGCCATCCTGCATCGTCAATTTTCTCATCGGCTTGACGCTCGCTATTTTTCCGTCGGGTCCTACGACAGACGCCACCATATAATCCACTGCCTGCTTGATGTCCTGATCATTACACGATACACAGGTTCCTTTCGCAGGCATACCACCAATGCCCTTGATCGCATTGTCATAAACTGTAGTCATCCCGCGCTTCAAAACAGGTGTCCAGGAAATGGCATCTCCATATTTCGGCGCGCCGCCCGCACCGGAGGCATGACAACCCGAACAATAATTTTCATACAAGGCCTTGCCCGCTGCAGGCCCTGTCGGTTTCGGCGGGCTCTGGCTTTGTACGGATTTCAGGTAAACCGCAATCGCTGACAAATCTTCCGGTGTCAGGTATTTCAAACTGTCATGATTGACTTCGAGCATCGGACCCTGCACCGTCCCGCCACCAATCATGCGGTCTTTCGTGAAGACATCGATAATTTCCTGCTCTGACACCTCCGCCAGATTCGCTTTGGTAATATTCGGCGCGAGATAACCCTGAATCTTGCTTCCGGTCAGATCAAATTTTTGAATCGGTGCACCCAGCGGCAATTTATCGGTAAAAATATCGTAGGAAGGCGAATGACACATCGCGCAATGCCCCAACCCTTCAACCAGATAAGCGCCGCGCGTCCATTGTGGGGTGGCTTGCGGCACGCCTTTATAAACCGCTGTCGGATGGAAAAACATCAAACGCCAGGGCGCTTGCAGCAACCGCACATTAAATGGCCAGACCATTTCATTGGCGCGGTTTTCCTGTTTAACCGGCGGAATACTGTCCAGATACGCCTTCAGCGCTTTCAAATCGTCTGTGGTGATTTTATTGAAATAAAGATAAGGAAAAGCCGGGTAATAATAATGACCATCCGGCGAAATGCCTTCGCGCATGGCTTTGATAAATTGTTCATCCGTCCAGCCGCCAATACCGGTTTTTGGATCCGGCGTAATATTGGGCGAGAAAATCGTGCCAAACGGTGTTGGCATCGGCAAACCACCCGCAAAGACAGGGCCTTTTTTCGGGCTGTTGGTGTGACAGGCAATGCAATCACCGGCCTTTGCAATGTATTCACCCCGTTTGATGAGTGCAGGATCTTTTCCGGTTGTATTAACAGCGGGATAGGCAGGAAAATATTGTTCAACATCATCGGGACTGATTTCGGCCATGAGCTGCACGTTTTTGCTGATCCCGAGCAGGGTGAAAGCCATCGATATCACAACGCCCGCCACCAGAATGGCGAGAAAAACAACATTGCGCTTTTTGGACAAAAATTTCTCAATCATTTTTTTCACAAAGCCGATCCCTTGTTATTTTTTTCGTGGCACATTTTATAGCGATTTCATGTGAATGCAAACCCTTAATACGCCATGGGCGAAATTTTGCCTTAAGACTTGTGTTATTTGGAAAATATGGTTTAATTGTGTCGGAATTTTCGGGTGTCATCATAATGTGGTAATCTGCTGGCCAAATACGATAAGGTTTTCCCATGCGTTTTATAAATCGAATTATTTTATTCATTTGCCTTTCCTGGATGACGATCACCGCACACGCGGCCCCGCAATGCGGGCTGAATATGCCCTATGGCGCTTCACCCATCAGCCGTCAAATTTATCAATTGCACATGGCTGCCTTTTACGTGTGTTGTGTGATTGCTGTACTGGTATTCGGTGTGCTTATTTATTCACTCATTAAATTCCGCAAATCAAAAGGCGCGGTCTCCGCCCATTTTCACGAACATCTGGGCATTGAAATTTTATGGACAACGATTCCTTTTCTGATTCTGGTAGCGCTCGCCGTGCCTGCAACGATTGTTTTACAACACATTCATAATACGGACAATGCAGCGCTCACCATTAAAATCACCGGTTATCAATGGAAATGGAAATACGAATATCTGGATCAGGGCATCCGTTTTTTTAGCAATTTATCCACAACGCAGGAACAAATTAATAATAAGGCGCCCAAGGATCCATGGTATTTACTGGAAGTGGATAACCCTGTCGTGGTGCCTGTCAACACCAAGGTGCGATTGCTGGTCACAGCCGATGATGTCATTCACTCCTGGTGGGTGCCAGAACTCGGTGTGAAGCAGGATGCCATTCCAGGTTACATCAATGAAAACTGGATTTACATCGATCGCCCGGGCACTTACCGCGGACAATGCGGTGAATTGTGCGGTATCAACCACGGCTTCATGCCGATTGTTGTGAAAGCGGTCTCCCAGGCTGAATTCAACCAGTGGGTCACTGATCACAGGCCTGCTGCCATGCGTGCAGCTGAAGCGGCAAACCTGAAACCCCAAACGGCAGAACAATTATTAACGGCCGGAAAAGCGGGCTATGAAAAAAGCTGCGTCATGTGTCATCAGCCGGATGGCAAAGGGTTGCCGCCGAGTTTCCCTGCTTTAAGGAAAAGTCGCGTGGTGACGGGGTCTTCGGATGCGAATATAGCGTTTGTATTAACCGGTGTGCCAGGAACCGCCATGCAGGCCTTTGGTAATCAGATGGATGATAAAACCCTTGCAGAAATCATCAGCTACACCCGCTCTGCCTGGGGGAACAGTGACATCATTACCCGACGAAAATATTCGGTACTCGTTCAGCCGGAAGACGTCAAAAAAGTGAGAGACATGCACAAGGCGCAACAATAGTGAAGCAATCAGTGAAGCGGAGTAAAACGCATGAGTGAAGCGGTAGCACATCACACCAATGAAGACCATGGCCATGGCGATCACCATCACGGTCCGGGGAATGGCATAAAACGCTGGCTCTTTACCACCAATCATAAGGACATTGGCACGCTTTATTTATACTTCAGCCTGATTATGTTGTTTGTTGGCGGGTTCATGGCACTTTTAATTCGTCTTGAATTGTTTGAACCTGGCAAGGTGTTGCTGAATCCGGAATATTTTAACCAGATGACCACGATGCACGGTTTGATTATGGTATTTGGCGTCATCATGCCGGCCATGGCGGGGCTCGCCAACTGGCTCATTCCCATGATGATTGGTGCACCCGATATGGCATTGCCACGGCTGAATAACTGGAGTTTCTGGTTATTGCCTTTCGCCTTCTGCATGTTGTTAAGCACGCTTGTCATGAGCGGTCCGGCACCCGATTTTGGCTGGACATTTTACGCACCACTCTCGACGACCTTCGGCCCCAAAAGCACGGATTTCTTCATTTTTTCCATCCACATGATGGGTGCTTCCTCCATTCTGGCCGCACTGAATATCGTCGTGACCATTTTCAACATGCGAGCCCCTGGCCTGACCTGGTTCCGACTACCCATGTTTGTCTGGAGCTGGCTCGTCACTGCATTTTTGTTGCTGGCTGTCATGCCGGTTCTGGCCGGTTGCGTCACGATGATGTTAATGGACAGACATTTCCATACCAGCTTTTTTAATGCAGCGGGCGGTGGCGATCCTGTTTTATTTCAACACGTGTTCTGGTTCTTTGGTCATCCGGAAGTGTATATTCTGATTTTGCCAGGATTTGGGGTCATTTCAGAAATCATTCCAACTTTCGCGCGCAAGGCATTGTTTGGTTATCACGCGATGGTCTATGCAACCGTCATGATTGCGGTGGTCGGCTTTGTCGTCTGGATGCATCACATGTTTACGACAGGCGCACCGATTGCAGCCCAGCTTTATTTCATGTATGCCACCATGCTGGTTGCAGTTCCGACCGGCATTAAAGTATTTAACTGGCTGGCGACTCTGTTCAAGGGATCCATTTCATTTGAAACGCCCATGCTCTTTGCGCTCGGGTTTCTCGTTATGTTTACTATCGGCGGTTTTTCCGGATTGATGCTGGCACTCGTCCCCAGTGATTACCAGTATCGCGACAGTTATTTTGTGGTGGCGCATTTCCACTACGTGCTGGTGTCAGGCTCTCTCTTTACCATTATTGCAGCTATTTATTTCTGGCTGCCGAAATGGACAGGCAATATGTATAGCGAAAAACTCGGGCAATGGCATTTCTGGCTGTCTGTCATCGGCATGAATCTCGCATTTCTGCCCATGCACTTTTTAGGATTGGCCGGCATGCCGCGTCGTATTCCGGATTATGCACTGCAATTCACCGATTTTAATCAGCTTTGTACGGTGGGTGCATTTATCTTTGGATTCGCACAACTGATTTTTCTCTACATTGTGTTGAAGGCCACCTTTGGCAAACGAAAAGAACATTTAAGCGATCAGGTCTGGGAAGGTGCGAAAGGTTTGGAATGGACGCTGCCCACACCTGCGCCCTATCACACCTTTGAAACGCCGCCAGTGGTTCATTCATGACGCCCCCGTCAAAATCGGATGAATTACGCAGAAAAAACAAAAAACTGCTGCGGATTCTGTGTGTCGGTGTGTTATTCATGTTTGGTTTTTGTTACATGCTGGTTCCTCTTTATGAACTGGTTTGCAAAAAAGAAGGCATTAATGGCAAGTCTGTCACAGCAGCCGCGGCCTATGACCCCAACATACACGTGGATACATCGCGAACCATCCGGGTCTACTTCACAACCAGCCTGCATAGCGGGCTGGCATTCAAATTTATCCCGCTGCAGCGCTCCATTGATATTCATCCGGGTGAGCGGAAATTGATTTATTTCTACGCGGAAAATCAAAGTGGCAATGAAATGACCGTACAAGCCATTCCAAGTATTACCCCGATGGACGGAGCCCGTTTTTTAAAGAAAACAGAGTGTTTTTGCTTCACCCAGCAATATTTCTTCAAGGGTGAAAAAGCCGACATGCCTGTCTATTTTTTTATCGAACCCGGCATCTCCAAAGATATCAGGGAAATAACACTGTCCTACACGCTGTTTGATGCAAAAAACTATGTCAAAAACCAGCGGCATTTTACAAAAGGCAGAATTGATCTATAATGCCACACTTTTGGGCAGTGAGTGTCTCCTGATGGCGTCGTTATCCTTTCATTTTCGTCAAAAAACAGTTCTATTCCGATTCAGGCCGGGGTTTTCACTTCTATGCCTCGCGCTGTTTTGTTTATGTGTCGCACTCGGCGCATGGCAATGGCATCGTTATGTCTATAAAAAAGCGCTTCTCGCGACCTGGCATGAACGCCTGATGGATACGCCGAAACAATTGAATGACATCATTGGCATGAATGATCTTGCATTTCGCGCGGTCAGGGTACAAGGACATTATCTGAATGCACTGACTTTTCTGGTACAAAATCGTTTTTATCAGGATGAACCTGGTTTTGAAGTACTGACTCCCTTGCAACTCGCTCATGATAAAAAGTTACTGCTCGTCGATCGCGGCTGGATCAAAAAACCGGCCGACAACTCCTTGCCAGCTATTTCACCCGTCACCCAACCACAAAACATCACGGGGCATATCAAATTGCTGGATGAATATCAATTTATTCTCGGCGACAATATTCTGCAGCCAAATACAAAACCGATCATCGTACAGCGTGTCGATACAGCTGAACTCGGCCGAATAACGCATCAGGCATTTTATCCCTTTATTTTACGTCTGGATGCAAATCAGCCGGAAGGTTTTGTGCGCGACTGGACAATCGTAACAGTGACACCGGGACGTCATCTCGCCTACATGATCCAATGGTTTGCATTCGCGCTGATTCTTCTGGTCGGTTATATCTGTTTTTGTTGTGAAGAGAAAAAAAACCATGCAAAAAATTCATAAACAACCGTTGATCATACTCCTGCTTTTTTTGCTACCGGTTATCGTGAGCTGGTTTTTATTTCATTACCACACTTTTTTTCACTGGAAGACAACCAATCACGGCACACTCATAGAGACACCCGTTAACATCGCTGACTTATCTTCAAACAAAAAATGGCATGTGATTTACATCAGTGACAAACCCTGCACGGCAGGATGTCAGAACATGCGTCATCAATTGCAACAGGTGCAAAAAGCATTGGGAAATAACCGTGATCGCATCGCCTTGCTTTGGATGAATAGTGATGACACAGACGCAAAAAAATTACAGATCCTGCCGGGCGCCTCCTCAGCAATCAATAATAAAATTTATCTGGCAGACCCACTCGGTAATGTATTCATGTATTATTCTGCAACAATCGATCCGGTTAATGTATTGCAGGATTTAAAACACGTGCTGGAGGTATCCCAAATTGGTTGACCGACAATTTCTTTCACGCACTGCTTTTTTTGCAGCTTTTTTTGCATTGGGTGTTATTGCGCTCGGCGCTTATACACGCCTGATGGATGCGGGATTGGGGTGTCCCGACTGGCCAGGTTGTTATGGGCATGTGATGGCACCGCTCGGCGATTCTCTCAATACGCAGGCTGGCAAGGCATGGATTGAAATGATTCATCGTTATTTTGTGGGTGCGCTGAGTCTTTTCATCCTGGCCATCGTTTTTATGATTTTTAGCCGAAAAAAATACCGCACCCGTTCCAATATCACGCTCGCGATTATTTTAGTCGGCTTACTGGGTTATCAAATCATGTTGGGACAATGGACGGTCACACTGAAATTATTACCCATTATTGTTTCACAGCATTTACTGGGTGGTTATTTAATTTTAGCCACGTTATGGTCGTTACATCTCAATAATAAATTATATTTATCTGAAAAAAAGATGTCTCCTGTACCGGCTGTTTTGCCGTATGCGCTATTGGGATTACTGTTGTTATTGCTACAAATCGCACTCGGTGCATGGACCAGCACAAACTATGCCTCATTAAGCTGTACTGATTTTCCTTTCTGCCAGAATGATCAGTCTATGACGTGGCATTTCAGAGAAGCGTTTCACCTCATTTCGCCAACGGGTGTGAATTATGAAGGCGGCATTTTGCCAACCGTCATTCGCCAGACCATTCAAATGACGCATCGATTTGGCGCTCTGATACTCGCGGTCTATTTTATTTTATTGCTGAGCTGGGCTGGCATTCGATTAAAACAGCATCCTGTTTTATTAAAATCACTTTACGTTGTCACGGGATTGTTATTTTTGCAAATCTGTCTTGGCATCAGTAATGTGATTTTTAAATTGCCGCTCATCAATGCGCTCTGTCATACGTTATTCGCAGCATTACTCTTGCTTGCCCTGTTAACGTTTATTTTTAACTGTATTCACGTGAAACGCGAGGCACAAAAATGAGCCGACTCGCACGGGAATACATGACATTATGCAAACCGCGCGTCGTGATGCTCATGATTCTCACATCCATCGTGGGGATGTGTCTTGCGTCTTCATCATCTCTCTCTGTCATGACACTGATTTTTGGGAATCTCGGCATTGCACTGGTCGCAGGTGCTGCAGCGGCGTTAAATCATGTGGCAGATCAACATATTGATAAAATGATGCAGCGTACGAAACATCGTCCCATCGTGCAGGGAAAAATTTCAACGCGTAACAGTCTTATTTTTGCAACGGTCATTTGTTTTTTCGGCATGGTGATTTTACTCACGTTTACGAATGTGCTGACGGCTGTTCTGACTTTTTTATCCCTGATGGGTTATGCGGTTTGTTACACGCTTTATTTGAAGCACGCGACACCGCAAAATATTGTCATTGGCGGTATTGCCGGTGCTGTACCGCCTTTACTCGGCTGGACAGCCGTGACAGGATCGATCAGCCCCGAAGCGCTGCTTCTTGTTCTGATTATTTATGTCTGGACACCACCGCATTTTTGGGCGCTGGCCATTCACCGTTATGAAGATTATTCACGCGCCAACGTTCCCATGCTGCCCAATACACACGGCATTCCCTTCACCAAACTGAACATTGTGCTGTATACCATTTTATTAATGATTGCCACATCATTACCCTTTTTAATTGGCATGGCAGGGTTGATTTATTTTGCAGGCGTCACACTGGCCAATCTCGTTTTTTTATTTTATGTTATTCGTTTATTTTTGAGCGAAAATAAAAAACATGCGATGGCTACTTTCAAATATTCAATTTATTATCTTGGCATTTTATTTTTATTATTACTGATCGATCATCATTATTTATTATCACGAGGTATCACATGAGCAATACAAAAACATCCGCAAAAAACAAAAAAATCATTTTCACTCTTTTGGCCATCATTGCGCTGGTTGCTGCCATTGAAATTTATTTTGGCATGTTGCAACGCCATGAAACAGCCAGCAACGTAAAAATTGACGGCATTTTTCTGACAAGTCCAAAAGAAATCAATCAGTTTAATTTGTCGGCATCCAATGGCAAACCCTTCACAAAAAACAATTTAACCGGCCAATGGACGATGCTATTTTTTGGATTCACCAATTGTTCGATGGTGTGTCCTACCACAATGGCGGCCTTAAATGATATGTATAAATTGCTTGAAAAAGATTTGCCTGCCGACAAAATGCCGCAGATCGTGATGGTCTCGGTTGATCCTGATCGTGATTCTGTGAAGAGAATGAAAGAATATGTGACTGCGTTTAATCCCAATTTTATTGGCGCACGTGCTGACATTACCGAAACGGTCGCGCTCGAAAAACAGTTGCATATCGCAGCCGCCAAAATGCAAGTCGATGGAGCAGGGAAAAATCACTACACCATCAACCACAGTGCGGAAATATTATTGTTTAATCCAAAAGGTCAGTTGCAGGCTTATTTATCTTTCCCGCACCAGGCCCCACAGATGGCAAAAGATTATCAACAAATTATAAAGGCGGCCGTATGATGCGTTCTCTCATTCTTATTTTATTTTTACTCTGCTTTACGACTATCAGTTACGCACATCAGAAACCGGTTTTGCATGATGCAACAGGAAAATCGATCCCTCTTTCCGATTTGAAGGGAAAATGGATCATTGTGAATTACTGGGCGGAATGGTGTGACAGTTGCATGGAAGAAGTGCCGGAGTTAAACCAGTTTTACAGCAATAATCAGGATAAAAACGTCGTATTATATGGCGTTGAATATGATCACATCCCAACACCCAAACTCCGTGCGGCGATCGCAAAAATGCATATCAACTACCCTGTCATCGTGGAAGATCCGGCAGCCATCTGGTCGCTCAGTGCATTTGACGCCTTGCCCATGACATTCATCATTGGCCCGCATGGCAGGGTCGTGAAAAAAATTATGGGTGAAAGCACGGAAGCATCCCTGTCAGCCGTCATACAGACACTTCAAAAAAAGATGTCGACCTGATTACCGCATGAAAAAAAATCTTCGTGTGGCATGGATCATCGGTGCCTTGATAGTGAGCGGATTATCCGGTTTTTTTATTTCGCTCACTTTACACTCCGGCGACACAGCGCCCAGGCCTTCGGGTGTCACGGGCAGTGTGCAATTGATTGAGACATTCCATTATCCCTCCACCTTCGTGAAACAGCTGAAAGGCGATCCGGATGCGGGACACAAAATTTTCAACCAGTTTTGTGTTTCCTGTCACGGCAATCCGCCCGTCATTGATATTGAGGCACCCCGCATTCATGATAAAAAAGCATGGAAAATACGTGAAAAAATGGGCATGCAGGCATTGATGAAGTTAACAACTACAGGCGTTGGCGCAATGCCCGCGCGGGGTGGGTGTTTTGAATGTAGTGATGAACAGTTACGGGAGACGATTCAGTATATTTTGAGGGAAAGTCGGTAAGATGAAGGCAGGGATAAACTCATAAATTGGCCGGGTACCATAGAAAAGATAACCAGTTCATGATACTATCTATCCCCATAATAGTTTCATATTTTTTAATAGCCCATTTTACAAGGACTGTAATGATGCGATTAAAATATCTGTTTTCTTCTTTAATTGTTTTTTGTTTCGTTTTATTCCCGTTAAGTGCTCTTGCTGATTATTACAGAATGCACTTTAGCCCTAACCGCTCTAATCCTCACAATTATCCGCCCGTGCAAAAACGCCCCTATATTGAGGCGCAATGCAAGGAATGCGAGGGTTTGGCTGAACAATACAATTCAGTGGTAGATAAGCTTTACAAAGCAGAAGAAGTGTATCGTGAACTGGATATTGAAACGTATGAAGATCAGGAAATGATTAATCATGATCTTGATCATATTTATGCATTGCAGGCATCTGGCAAAAAAGATGTTTCCGGTGCGTTAGAGACGGCTGAAAAAGTGTATAACAATGATGTGAATGATTATGAGCGACATCTCAGTGAATATGACAAACAGCGTACTGTTGTTATTGCAAAGTTGAAATATGAATTATTTGCGTTGGATAAGCAATTTAAAAAATGTGAGGCCGCGTGTGTCAAACACTCTGTCAGTAAACAAACAACGGAAACTTCTCATGCTTTTGTGACTGGCACCAATATTGGGGTTGTAGGCGGCAATCTGAGTAGTTCGCGCAATGCGAGTGTTGATAGTGAATTGGGAAAAGATTCCAGCAGTCAATCAAAAAATAAAGGCCTGGTTGGTGTACAAGCCGTTGTTTCATTTGATCCTCCAGGAGTGAGACCCTTTCTATTATTCAATGCATTAACAACGACGAATTCAGCGACTACTTTTAACGGCACCGGTTCAAATATGACGTTAAATGAGAACTGGTTAATGCATGTGATGGGTGGCGTACAAAGCATGCCATTTTCTCATCATATTTCTGTTGGTGCGGGGGCAGGTGCCGGAATAGTGAACCAAAAATTGAAAGGCAGTGTAGTTGTTGGCGGCACAACGAATACAGCCAGCACGTCAAACACATCTGTTGAACCTGCGCTGATGGCAGATGTCCTGTGGGAAGGCTGTGACGCTTGTGTGTTTGGTCACGCCGGCACGATTTCCCTTCAATTGATGGCGGATCGGTTTCCAAGCCTCAATGCGGGCGGCACGACACCTTTTGCTACTCCTTATAATTTTAATGTTAATTCAAAGTGGCAGCTGAGTGAAATGCTGGTATTTGGGATGCGTATTTAAAAATGAATCATTTTTAAAAGGGTGGCATTTTCCCGACGATTTCCTTGATCCAGAACATGTTGGGGAATTTTTCGGGAGAATGCCCGGTTGAGAGATAAATGTTTTTAAATCCATGTTCGTAAAGTTCTTTCGCAAAATCCTGTCCACTCATTGCATCTTTTAAATCTGAATCAATATAGATTGGTGTAGTTAAATCAAATTGGTTCAGGTCAGTTCTGAATGAATGGATTGAATTATAGGACGCAATTTTTTTGTTGTTGGATAGGCCGTATAGCACCCAGGCTTTGGTGATAATGGGGCAGTCGTCTATAAAAATCAGGTCGGTCATGGGGATGTCCTGTTAACTGGTTCATTCAATAATTTTAAATGGAATTTTGACAGCGAAATTTTTTGGAATAATTTGAATAGAATTATTCATACAATAATTTTGAATTTCGCTCTCATCCGAGTGGCTGGTTACCATGAATATTTTATTTTTAATGTTGCTAAATGATTTTAACAGATTAACAAAATCATATCCTTGATAATCCTTACCAGAAAATTCGAAATCAATTAAATAGGTTGCCGATTTATGTTGAAAATATTTTAGTTTTTTTAAAAAGATTTCTTTGGTTGCACAGTAAATCAATTTTTGATTATAGCCAAACTCCTTGAAACGTTCTTGCCAGCCGCGGTAGACAGACACACTATCATCAATACATACAATAATCTCATTTTTTGTTAGAGGTAGCTGGTTAACAAACCATGCCGGCGGTGGAATCAGAGGAATTTTTATTTTTACCTCGGCCCCCTCATTTCCATTAGAAAACAGCTCGATACTCGCTCCCCATGCTGCCAGCATTTCCCTGGCATGATACAAACCAAGACCAGTTCCACTTTTTTTAGTACTAAAACCTCTTTTAAATAAAGAAGCAGTATCTACGGAAAAACCACCGCCATTATCATTAATGACAATGATGCAACAGCCATTCTCCTCAATTAAATTTACTTTAATTATGCCATCAGAATTACCAATAGCCTCGTATGAGTTGTTTAAAACATTTATCAATATACGTTTCATAGTTGCTGGAACAACAGTACAAAAATAGCTGTAAGATTCTGGCCCATAACTTTGATTGATTTTTACAGAACGATTAAACGTCAATCTTCGATCAGAAATCACATTATCAAGCAGAACAGCCAACTGCGTAGAACTCATATTTTTATCTGGCTTGTTGAACGAATCATTTTTTTCAAGCGTATTGGTAATATCTCTAATATGCTGAACTGCGTCCCTTAAAAGAAGACGATTTGATTCATCAAGTGATGATGGCAACGATTTGATTCCAATTTCAAGTGCTGCCAGTGGTGAACGTATATCATGCACAACTTGTGCCGAAATCTTTATTTCGCTATCCAATTGTTCGTTAATTCGGGTAAATGATTTGTCAATAAAATCACCAAGAACTCTAAATTCATTGATGTTGTTATTAATAACAATTTCAGGTCGCTCGCCGGAATTAAAAGATTCAACGGCTGCTGAAAAAGAATTGATTTGAGACAGCATAATTTTTGAAAATCGATTGCTTAGTAATGTTGCCGCAATCATGGTAAGCATTAATGAAATTGGCATATCCCATGGCGCATGAGGAATACCACTTATCTTTTTTGCTCCAGTAAAGAAAAAATAAAAAGCAAAACCTATCACAAATGCAAAAAGAGATGACATTAGCAGCCACCAGCTACAATTTGCATGTATAGAATCAGAGTTAAAAAATGTAAATTTCTCCTCATTCCTGGCTCGCATAAACCCGATAGCTGTCAAAAATGTGCCAATTGTCCAAACAATGTGTGGCCATTGAATAATGGCAACACTATCTTTTTCAACCATAAACAAACAAGTTATGGTTAAATCACTGGAAGAAATCATTAACAGGCTTAACGCTAATAAAGCTAAAGTGCGATTACTCGATCTCCCTAAACAAATAATCGTAAAAAACCATATAAACATATCAAATGATACGCTTAAAATATCAAATATACCTTGAGAAAAGGATTCAACAGATAAGCTACTTGTGGCAACGAAAAAATGTATTAAAACAAAAATAGCTATTGCGCTAAATAATAAATACGGAAGATTAACTTGTGAAAAAATCTTTATTTTTTGCTGACGAAGCAAATAATACCAACCGAACGACTGCAATAGTTGAAATGTCAAAAATGGCATCATATTAACCAGACGCGCACTCAATAATATATCTGATTTAAGTATCCTGAAAACGTAATTGTAATAGATATCGTCCAACGTCAATATACTAAAAGCTACACAGCTAATCCAAAAGAAAACCTTATGGTATTCATTATTTTTTGCGAGCCTTGCGGAAGCCAATACACAAACAACGTCACTGGCTATCTGAATAAAACTCACAATATATGTGCTTAGTCCTGCCATTTTTTTCTCTATGCAATAGATGAGGTTTCAAGTTGAACATGCTCTATCTCCTGTTTATTCATTTTCTTTTTAATAAAAAAGCATAACAAAAATGAAAAAAGCATGCCTGCTGGTAAAATACTTAATGCAATTTGATAGTTATTATGTGGATCATGCGCATAGCCAAATGAATTGGTATTAAGAACAGCACCAACAATAATTTGTAATAATGGCGCGCTGGCCATAATTAACATATTTGTCACAGACATGGACGTAGCTAAAATATTTTTTGGAACATTTTGGGAAACAATAGCAAACGACTGAACATATACAGCACACATTAACCCTATTATAAAAAATACCACATATAGCATTGACAACGGAATTTTTATATAAATGACTGCCAACATGCCAAGAGCACAAATAACTGAACAAATTTGCATGGCTTCTCGTTCAAATCCATATTTTTTTGAAACATAACCATTAATAGGACAGCCCGCTGCCAACCCTAAAAATACAGTAGACATAACTTTTACAGCAATCGCTTTGGTAATAGGATAAACCCCTGTAAGAAAAGCTACCCCCCACAAAGAGGTAAATGCATTAACAACAGAAGCCATGAAGAACCCATAAATTCCAGTAATAAGTACAGTTGAGTTGGTAACGGCAGAAAAAACATTTTTAAATAGGCTGTCTACATCAAATTGGTCTACATTATCCGGTTTAGAGTTAACAAAAAAAATAACAGCAACGGTAACAAGAAAAACACCCGCAGCAAAATACATCATAAGTTGTTGCCAGGTAGTATGCGTCATTATCCAGGCGAGAATAACAACACCGACCATTGTAGAAATCGATGCAAATGCCTCAGACAACCCCATCATCACAGAAAATTGTTTGCCTGGGAAGCTGCTTGCAGTTACTTTCAACATACCAATGAACCCAAATGCTGCACAAGCGCCCATTAGCATTCTGGAAAATATCGCAAATTCATAATATTTTGTTTTTGCAAAAAAAATACAGCCAATTCCTAAACCAAATGACGCAATCGCCAAAACTTTTTTTGCACTACATCTGTCATAAATCACACCGATAGGAATTTGAAAAAACAAATAGGTATAAAAAAATGAAGCAGATAAATAACTAACGCCAAGTGGAGAAAGATGAAAATAATCTCGCCAGCTATTTTGCATAACACTGGAACTGGTTTGAATCAAAAATTGAAAATATACAAAAAATGATACAACAAACCACCCAATATATTTGACTACATTTTTTGACTCATTTGAATTTAAAGCAACCATTTTTTCCTCTATTACCACGCGAAACCAAAAAAAACACGCATAAAAATATTTTCATTTAATTTTATCTAACCCCGTATCAATAATTCGTTGACGAACAGCAGTATACGATGTCAGCTTTCGATTAAGAAACATATTTGAGTGAGGATGCACAAAAAATGGCATCGAATATCTTGATGCAACCCTGGCGTTATTTACGAGATCAGTAGTGACATGATGTCTCATAGATTTCAAATAACCGTCAGTAGCTATCTCCAGCATTTCTGAATTAAACACTACCAGGGAATTCATTTCCGCATTTTCTTTTTGCCAACCTTTATTTTTTTCCATCATTAGACCTTCTCCACAAGCTGGAATAATGATAGTTAACAAACAAATATCATCATGTGGAGCTGAACGATACGAGTTATCAGCATCGCCGCAAGGAGGGTAGTGAATAAATCTCATGCAGTGACGTTTACTTCCCTCTGTAGACAACCAAAGAGGAGCCGCCATCGATTTTTTTATTTCCTTAGGCAACATTTCATCTATTACTTTAATAAGAGATTCACCAAGCGTGGCAAGATCTTCAAATAATTTTTTTGAGCCTGATGAACATGCATTTTTTTGCTTATACAGATTTTCAAAATGAATTTGATAAAACTCTTTAAGATCAGGCTCATTTATATCTTTAGCATGCTCAAGATTGATCGGCACATAGCCATCATCTGTTTCGCTGGAATAAAGATAGCTATGCTTCAGCTCATTGTCAGATGTAAAAAATTCTGCCCATTCCTGATACAGGATATCAAGATTACTTAATTCAATTGGATGATTTTTGAGAATGAAATACCGATTAGAAAGCAAACTGGCAAATAATTGTTGCATATAATCAGGATGCTTCATATCAATGACATCACGAGCATTAGCGGTATTATTTGTGAGCACCACGAACCTCCTTGTTGTAACCCAGAATGAAATATCTGATTTATATTGCCATCTCTATTAAGATGATTGATGTCCCGACTGGCTCGTTTTGATGATTTAACCTGCAACAATCCACCCAAACGCGAGCGAACCTTATACCACAAATAACTTCATGTCAACACCTCAACAAACAAATTTTTCTGGTATTATAAAAACCAGATCAGCCATTGGAATACCCTCTTGTATTTAGCATTCCCCACTCCTCCCGAGAAATACCAATTGGCAAATAAGTTTGAAATTTTTTTCCAGACACAAACGCCCAAATTGAAAAACCCAGATAAAGCGGAGATGATATTTGATCATTTATTTTCAATGCCGCCTTAAAATAATCTATCTGGTGATAATCACTTTTTATTTTTCCCTGACTCGTTATTTTATGCTCCCACTCATAAGTAGTCGCAATCAACGGAATACCACACATTACATGAATATGTGACTCTTTCGCAATTTGCATAAAATGAGTTACCGCAACGGCAAGACGTTGCTGGTAAATTCCAGGTGAAACAGGAAGCAAGTTATCTTCTGAATGATGTAGATCATATCCATATAACACAACAAAAGCATTATTACCCAATGCCTGAAACCATTCTTGATTTTCCTGCCCGGGTCTTACAATAACAGACAATATCTTGTGGTGTCCTTCCATATCTTTTACCAAAGCACGATAAAACGGCAATAAAGTTGATTGATACGATTCCAAATCCAAAAAAACACCATCTGCATTGGGATCATCATTAATTTTTTTTGCAATTTTATTCGCTGCTTCCTGGTATTTTTTAACTGGCCATGTTTTAAAGTTCGTATTAGCCACCCAAAAGCTCAAATCAGGAATGATTTTCACATTCTTCAAATTTTGTTTATAAAATTTTGTAACACTCGGGTCGTACGTCATTAACAAGGATTGAGTGTTTGAATCTATGTGAATGATGCCTGCTTCAGGAAACAAATACTTTATCTGATTATTAGACGAATGAGCATTATAACTTTTAATTTGCGCCACCCATTTCTGATCTTTTCCATACAGCCATGCTGAATTGCCTTTTTGTAAAGCAATTGCGTTTGTAAAACTCAATATTGAGAGTGACAACATAACAAGATATCTTAAATTCATTTAATGATTACCCCACCCCAAACCGCTCATGCACCTCCCAGGCCACCTCCTCACGAACAACCTCCTCCACCCGCGCCAGTTCCGGCCCTTCCTTCAGCCACTCATGTAATGCATCCAGCTTATCCGCCTCCCCGCAAGCCAGCACCTCCACCCGCCCATCCGGCAAATTACGCGCCCACCCCGTGAGCCCCAGCTCATTCGCCTTATCCTGGGTCGAGGCACGAAACCAGACACCCTGCACTTTTCCTGATATAAAACAATGCATGCACAGTTTTGCTTGCATAAACGTCCTTAATTAAAAAGTCCTGATTAAAAAAAAGTAAATGATCTGTATAATACATCAACTTCTGTTCCTGGAATATTGGCGAACCCTATGTCACACATCAAAAAAACACTTGCCCTTATCAATCCGATTTATTGGCCAGCCTGGCTCGGCATTGGCATTTTATGGCTCATTACTCGCTTGCCGATACGATGCCGCCTGATGCTCGGCAAATGCATTGGCAGAATGATTTACGCCTTCCCCGGGAAATTAAAACACATTACAGAAACCAATATTAACCTGTGTTTTCCTGAATTATCGATTGAAGCACGGAAAAAACTCGCCAAAGATAATTTCGAATCATTAGGCATTGGCGTCATTGAAGCGGCAATGGGATGGTGGCTGCCGGATGACAAATTAAAACATCTCTTCAAGGTGCATGGACTGGAATATGTGGAACAGGCGTTGGCCCGAGGCAAGGGAATTATTTTACTGGGGCCGCATTTTATGTGTCTTGAAATGGTCGGTCGATTGCTGAGTACGCACTATTCCTTTGCTGTGATGTATCGCCCGCATAAAAAACGTCTGATTGCGTTTATCCAGGAACGTTTTCGACAAAAACATTACATGCAAATTATTCCGCGCAACCGCATTCGTGAATTGATTCGTGCGTTAAATAACAATGTTGCCATCTGGTATGCATATGACGTTGACGGTGGCAGAAAAAGCAGTGTTTTTGCGCCTTTTTTTGGTGTACCGACTGCATCACTCACTTCTGTGTCGCGTCTTGTCAAGATGAGTGATGCGGCAATTGTTCCGATCAGTTTTTATCGTCGTGATGACAATTTTAATTATGATGTCGTACTGTATCCACCGATAGAAAATGTACCGACGGGCGATCTCGAAAAAGACGCGACGATCTTAAACAAAGCGCTCGAACGTGCGATTCGCGAAAAGCCGGAGCAATATGTCTGGCAATATAAACGGTTTAAGACAAGACCTGAAGGTGAGTCGAGAATTTATTAGCACGTATTGACATTTAATTAACGTCTGCTACAATTCCCCGACTTACCAAAACTCTGCAACATGCTTCACCTTCCCAATTTATCTGATCAAATCAAAACTGCAACAAAAAATCACATGACCATTTTAATAATACCGAAAAAGGAATCTATTTCATGAAAAAACAGATCGTCATTATTGCATTGACATTAACCGCTTTTACCTCAAGTTTTGCGGCAACAGGAAAAGGCTATCGAATTTTAGGTTCCGAAGTTCACTCGGCACCGGGATTTAATTTACAGGTTGAAGAGGTAGCGCCAGGCACTGCAAAAGCACAAAAAAATGCACCATCCAGTGGACATACAAGCACCAGTGTCCCTGGAAGAAATGGTCGAGTTCATCAAAGTGTACAAGTAGATGCCTATCATGATTTTAATATCACAAATAACACCGGTCAAAAGCAACTCTATGAGCAATATGTTTCAATTGATTGTGATAATATGCACAACTATTTCATTGAACATGTTGAGGTTTATCCTGGCGGTCATTTTTCAGATAGCAAACATAGTTTTGGGACAGTACAGGAAGCTTACACTGGCAGCTATCGCATTGACGCAGAGACGAGGTTAAGCGGGGAATCGAGCGATTCGAGCCGTGATAGCAATAATTTATACATCAGCAATTAAAAACAGGTTAACGACTCATTGATCTCAATCCTTGTGTCATCCCGTCGTGTTTCCCGCATAAAAACATTGCGGGACAAGCCCAGACGGGACCCAGCGCCTTTTTTCATTAATTTTTTTTAAAATGCTTTTAAAGACGCTGGATCCCGCTTAAAAAACGTCGCGGGATGACGCACAGTTGAAGATATATTTTGAAAATTATCTCCCCCTGGATTGTAACAAAAATATAAACGATCAAAATAAAACATTAATCCCACGTATGATATTCACAGCTGACAACAGCTTTTAATCTAACTGATTTTTCATTCGAAATGGTGACGAGACCTTTGGAATCCACAAAATAACCTTCCGGATACCAATTCCCTTTAAAGGATTTATGACCGCCTGCTGGCAAACTTGTTAGATATTCTTTACCTTTATATGGCCATTCTATAACAAGAGACGTAAGACCGCCTGTCGTACAAACCAATATTTGATGATTTTGATCAAAGTTATAACTTGCTCGAATTTTATTACCGGGTTGAATATCCACATTGTAAAAAGGAATCTGATAATTGCTGATTACCTGACCTTCATTTGCAAAAACACCGGTTGATAAAATGGCAGATGCCAGAATAAAGAATTTTATTTTCATAAGATAACTCCATTTAACGTTTTAAAAAATACAGGCTGCGTCTTTATTTTATTTTTTTATATCGCCCCATTAATGTTGTCTCAGCCAATATATGTCCTTGCATGGCCTCTTCTATTTGTTTTTTGGTAGCACCTGCTGAAATACTCAGAAAAGCATCCAGCGCATACAATTTAAAATAATAACGATGCACGCCACTCGGTGGGCACGGGCCACCATAAGCCGATTTTCCCCAACTGTTTTTTCCATATTGCGCATCTTTAGGTAAAACAGTCATATTCTCAGCTAATCCATGTGTTGTTTCAGGCAAATTAAACACAAGACAATGATCCCATGTACCCATCGGCGCATCCGGATCATCCACAATTAAAACAAACGATTTTGTCTTTTCCGGCGCATTTTCCCAACTTAACGGAGGAAAAATATCATCTTCCTCACACGTATATTTTGAAGGAATAGAATCACCCTCGTTAAACGCTGAACTTTGAATTTTAAATGTCATTGAGCCTCCTGATAAAGAATTTGCATACGAACACGTCATAAATAGCCAGATAGAAAGCCAAATACAGATTATTTTGCGAAATTTTCCTTTTCTGGCATAGACTTGCATTCCATTTCCTCCAATTGAATATCCGTATTAAATACCATTCTGTAAAAAATTACAAACTGACTATTATCTGTTAAAATGGCGTTCACTATACTTTCTCAGGTTGAATACGCATGAAATGCTATCTTAAAATATGTCTGGCTTATTTTTTATTATTTCCCGTTTTATCCTTTGGAAAATCAAACAACTTCCTTACCCTGTCTGATATTCATCTGAACGTAAACGTCACGCCAAATTCCATGATGATAAACCCGTCAACGCCTCGCGGCAACAAGGATGATATGGATCCAGCCACATTTAATCGGCTCATTTCCCTGCTTGCAATGAACATTCAAAATGGAACGGTCGCAAAACCGGATTTTATTATTTTGCTGGGCGATCTGGTCGGGCATGATTCCACTCCAGAGGATGCAGCAAAAGCAGAAACATTTGTTTTTAATAAATTAAAAATCACTTTCCCGCAAATACCGATATTTTATACGTTTGGAAACAATGACTCTCTGACGCAAGATTATGGCACGTTTAGTCGAACCGCTTCGCCAAAAAGCGCTTATGACATAGCAAGAAATAATCTATGGGAAGATGGTTTTTTATCCATTGGCAAAAAATGTCCGGCGAATCCCATGCATTTTCCTTGCATCATTCATGAGGATACAACTAACGGATTTTATTCTGCCTCAATTCAACCCGGGTTTCGCCTGATTTCTCTGAACAGTGTTTTATTTTCACAAAAAAGAAAAGATGTCTCTGATGACCCGGCAACAGCTGAATTAAAGTGGCTGGATACAGAATTACAAGCAGCAGAATCCACAAATCCAAAAGAATCCGTTCTCATCGTCATGCATATTCCACCAGGAAAAAATGTTTATAATGATTCCGCATTTTGGCAGACAAATGATGAAACCACTTTTTTAAATCTTGTTAACACACACCATTCCATCATCACTTGCATATTAAGTTCTCACACGCACGCAGAAGAATTAAAAGTTATTAAAAATAATGAAAATTCGATCGCAGGTGTGTATTTCACCGCTGCTCTTTCCACTTCACATGGAAATGCGCCATCTGTTAAAACATTTTATTATGCTGTGAATAATGGAAAATGGGTGCTCTCGGACACGACGACTTATAATTTTACAGGGGATAATAAAAAAGTGAGCCTTAATCGATTGTATGATTTTACAAATGTTTATTGTGATCAATACACTTTTTCGTTATCCGATTGTTTGAAGAATGTGACAGCCGATAAAATGAAAAGATATTTTAGCGCGGGAAATCCGAATTTTGGTGGAGTGTTGGATTATCCGGGTGATATTGTGATTAAAAATCAGTGAAGCAATGGTGTCAGAAAGCAGAATTGACAAGAATGTGTCTAAGGATATATAGTCAGAAAGTTTAATAAAAAAATAAAAGGAACTCAAATGTTTTCGAAGGCAACAGATGCAGAGAAAAAAAATTCAACTGCCACATTAAAACATGTCACTCCGCAAAAGGAACAATATCACGATTTAACCGCTAAAATGTCAGAAAAAACAGTTGTATACCCTGGCGATCCGGAATTCAAATCTGAAGATATTTGTTCTTTAGAAAGAGGCTCTCCATTCCACTTGTGTCAAATGCATCTGGGAAACCACACAGGAACTCACATTGATTTTCCTGCTCATGTTATAAAAGGAGGAAAAACAAGCAGTGATTTTCCTATAGAAAGTCTCATCGGGTCAGGTCTGATTATTGAAGTTCCTGATACTGAGAAATCCATTACCAAATCGTTTGTCGCGGATCAACCTATTCAATTAAATGATTTTGTTTTTTTTAAGACAGCCAATTCAAAATTATCCAAGCAAGGAAAATTTTTCGATAAATATGTTTACATTGAACCCGATGCTGCCGAAGAACTTTTAAAAAAAGGTGTAAAAATTGTTGGAATTGATTATATTAGCGTTGACCAGTATGAAGCTGAGAATCTTCCAGTCCATAATTCACTATTATCAAATAACGTTCTCATTGTTGAAGGTCTTGAATTAAACAATGCTCCCATAGGAAGATGTAAAATTTATATCATGCCTATGAATATTCATGCGATGGATGGATTACCTGCGCGAATTTTAGCGAAACCAAAAAGATAAAGGCAAATGAACATGTCAGGAAGACACTTAAATGCTACTCTCATAACAATTAATGCCATCCTTGTGTGGGCTGCCTACTCCTGCCTCTACACCGCACTAGAGGCTAATCCTGGCACAACAACATTGGCCGGTTTTTTTTCGTTAGCAGGTGAAACTGGCCTAGATATAGTGGCCACATTATTGGCAATCAGGCTATGGAGAAAAACTGAAAAATCCTCTCCCAGGAACATTTTGTTGATTTTTTTTCTTTCCTTTATTTCAGCTGCTGCGGCAGACTGTATTTACAACATAGCGTTAAATTTATTTCAATTTCAATATATCAATCCGATTATAATTTCACTTTTTGATTTTCCATTCGCTTTATTTTTATTTTTTCAAGTCATGGTATGGGGCTGGATTCTTTTTGCGGACAGAAAAGCATTAACAAAAATAGTAAAATCGACATACATACCCTATGCAATAGTATCTGTTTTAATGTTTATTATGTTTATGTTTGTGATACCATGGAAAATAAAACATTTTTCCCTGCTTGGGATATTTCATGCAGTTGATACTATTCTGGAAGTAACAGGTTTTCTACTGGCAACTATTTGTCTCGCAAGAGCAAAAACGCGATTAGTTCGTTTTGCAACAACAGGATATTTACTCATAGTGTCATCTGATTTTGTCATCCGTTATCATGTTGTTTCAGGATCCGTACCTTATTTAAGCCCAATGGAATCAACTTGGATACTTGGACTTTTGTTAATATGTCTCGGCTTTTTTTTCACTCAACATCACAAAAAAAACGAGTTATTTGAATTATTGCCCATCAATAGTCTCCAATCACAAATGGCCATGTGGTTATTAATATTATGGCTATTATCTGTGTTTTCGTTCGTTGGGCTTTATTATTTTTTTGTGCAGGAACGAGAGTATAACTTAAATTTGATAATTAAAAATTTATTATCTCTACTGGTCCCTTTTTCAACAATAGCCATTGTGAGCAGCAATTACCTGTCAATAAAACTATCTTCGCCATTCTCCAGACTTGAAAATATTATCAATGGATTTATTAAGACAGATCATCCGGAAGTGCCAAAATCAGAAAACGAAAAAAATAATTTCATATTTGAATTCGTTTCTCTTGAGAAATTTGTGTTTGATGCATTTTTTCTTATACAAAAAAAGAACCTTTTGGAAATCGAATTTGCTCAAAAGGCAACTCAGGTTTCTCATGATATCAAAAGTCCGCTTGCTGCACTCGATGTGGTAGTGTCAAGCTTCAAAGAATTGCCTGAAGAGGGTCGGATTTTAGCGAGAAGCGCCATCAGCAGAATCAAAGATATTGCTAATGACCTCCTTCATAAAAACCGGGATATTATTAAAAAAAATTTAAGCACTTCGCAAAGCCAGCAAGACAAAGCTCATGAGCCAGAATCTTCCCAGCTTTTGTTGAGCCTGATTGAGGACATTGTTTCAGAAAAGAGAATACAACTCACAACCAGGCCAGATATAAAAATTATTTACGACATTGCTTTGGATTCCTATGGCCTTTTCTCTAAAGTTCAGCCTACCGAATTTAAACGATTGATCTCTAATCTGTTAAATAACAGTATCGAATCTCTCGATCAATCCGGAAAAATACAAATAATGCTCATCTCAACAGGATCGAACATCGAGCTTCGAATAACAGATAATGGCTGCGGCATCCCTCCTGAATTGCTCAAAAAACTTGGCCAGAGAGGCCAGACTCAGGGTAAAGCAGAGGGTAGTGGACTTGGCATTTTTCATGCTCGCTCGAATTGTGAAGCTGTCGGCGGATCGTTACATATAGACTCCGAGGTCGGCAAAGGCACTTCAGTTATTATTACACTTCCAAAGGCAAATCCACCGGACTGGTTTATACCAGAACTAAAATTAGCAGCAGGTTCAGTTGTATTTATTCTGGATGATGATTTTTCTATAAAAGAAGTTTGGCGACAACGATTTGATCAGATAAATGCTAAAGATCACCGTATCGAAGTCCATTACTTCTCAACGCCCGATGAGTTTGAATCAAACTTTAACATTCTTGATAAATCAAAATCAGTTCATTATCTTCTTGATTATGAAATCATGGGTGAAAAGAAAACAGGGCTGGATGTTGCTGAGAAATTATGTCTTGGCAGTCAAGCTATTCTTATAACTTCACACTGGGAGGAGGCTTCAATCCAGACGCGATGCAGCGAACAGAGAATTCATTTGATCCCCAAAGGATTAGCGGGATTTGTACCAATAAAAATTTTATCGGAGAAAAAATCTGTATAGGAAGGCGATAATTACTCAGAAAGATTTTCTATTTCCTGTCCCATCAGAATGGCACATAATTTCTGAACTTTATCTGCCAAATGGATAATCAACTTATCAAAATTATTGGTAAATTGATTTTGTGGGCATTCATGGGTATCGACAAGATCGGTAACAATTTTCAATCCAACAAAGGAAACGCCACGCATCTGTGCAACTTCAGCAATGCCTGCTGCTTCCATCTCTTTTACGGCGGCATTATTCCTGTTCATTTGATCATTTTCTTGCTGACTGGAAAGTAACGATGCACCAGTCGAGATGACACCCTCTTTAAGACCCAATCTTTTCGCAATGAACGGAATAGGCAAACACTTGTATGAACCTACTCCATAATTCAAAAAGTGCATATCCGGATGAAACAATCTGTCGTGATACTTGATTGCTTCTGTGCTTACATATACATCACCCGGCATGGAACCATTTTTCTGAAAACCACCGGCTGTACCAGCGTTTATTAATATATCAGGATTGAAAGTTTTTAAAGCTTCCCATGCAACCAGATTCAACCCTTGTGTTCCTATTCGATCGACACCGTGGCTAACACATTTCCCACTCACAACTAAAATAATCTTCCCTTTTTCAACATCCGCCTCATAAGCTTTTATAGGCAAAAAAACATCTATTTTATGCTCAATTTCTTTCATTTTCATTTGTTGAATAATTGGCTGCGCTTCTTTGTTCATCGCGACTAAAAGCATAATTTTTTGAATAGCCATAAAATATCCATAAAATAATATATTTCAAAAAAAGCATTATATACATTCGCCGGTTCCGGTGTTAGTTGAAGTGTCATAACTAAATTCCGCTACACCCCATTCTTAAAAACCACCCCACGCCCCATCCCCGCAAATTCAAAAATCGTTTCAAGTATTTTATTCCCCGCCTTACCGGGTGCACGACTGCCCAACCTCTTAAACAACGTATAAAAAAATGCATTTTCTCTGAATGATCCAAGAAGAAATGCCTCACGCTGTGGACGAATATAGTGAATTTTTTTCTGCGCTTCCTGAATGCTCTTTTCCAGTTGATAGGGGTTATCCGCATTTTTAGTTTCTATTCCTATCGCCTGAGTAAAACTCAACACCTCACATTTGACCTCTTGAAATAACGGATCAGCTCGCATGACATCCCCAAAATAATCCTGATCAGACTCACCCTTGTTACAACAATGACATACCACATTAGCGCAATAACACAGACTCAGCCCACTGCTCACCACTGTTCCAGCACCCAGCACCAGCGTTAAAAAAAAGAGTCCCGTCTTGATGTTGGCTTTGTCTATAGTAGGAATGTCTCCCGGTTCATTGCAAAGGGCCCAGGTTGAGGCAATAAAACCAGTCAGCGAAATGAGACTGATTGCCATACAGGCATAGCCCAGTTTGTTGGCAGGCTTTTTTATTTTTTTTAAATTTGATTTTAGAGAATGCAGCACAGCAGCTTGTGAAAGAAATTTTTTCTTTGGCAACAAGGGTGACGAATCACTATCGTTCATCATTTTTTATTCCTCTTGATTTTTATATTATTTCGAAAACACAACCACTTCATCCCGGCCAATCCTGCCAGCCATCATCACGTGCAAGTTTTTTCGAACACTTTCAGGCAACACGTAATAATTTTCTTTTGATGTCACAAAAAAAACTGATTTCACCTGCGTTTTACTGATATCAGAAACAAACTGTGGCGATTCTTCATTTGACATATTAAGCAAATATTTGATCGCGATACCATCACGTCCTTCGTGATAAAATGCCAATTTCGCATGATTTTTTTCACGAATAACTTCAACCTGCCTGACAAAATCCCGTGTTTTATTCGAATCTACATTTATTTTTTCTACAATAAAAACATTCGCGGAAAAAAATGTCGCGACAGCCAGAAAAAAAACAGTATCATTATTTCGTATGATCACCATCATCATTTGAATAACAATAAAAAACGCTGTCAAAAAATAATAGGGCAACACTACCTGTTTTTGATAGAGAACATATAACACACCCAGAGCAAGCAGTGGCAATAGCCGACAAAGCCAATAAAATCCTTTTTTCGTCCAATGTAAAAATCCATTCAGTATCGTCACAATCAAATACGAACACACCAGGGCCAGCGCTGGCGAAATAGACAGAATATAACGAACTTTTTTATCTGCCGGAATACTCAACCCCAGCATGATTACCAAAATCCACCCTGCCAGGGATCGCAAAAAACGAATCGATTGTGTCGGATTTTTTTTAAAAAAACGCGAGACACTTCCCGCCAAAATCAAAATAGCTAACGGATAAGTGATAGCATACGCACCGATACTTTCCTTAAAATAAAAATAATGGGGTGGCGTACGATTCACTTCCATCCGCCCGGCAATTTCCATATGAAAAACGTTTTGCATGAAAGCATCACCGCCCACATGATGCGCAATGGCCAACAATATTCCGGTGCAGGCAATCAATAATAAAAAACTGAGCATGCTAAAAATAACCCACGATCGCCAGTCTTTTTCCAACAAATAAAAAATACTCGCAACCCCTGCCGGAATAACAATCCCCACCGGCCCGCGTATGGCGAAACTTGCAACCAGCAACAAAACCATCCACCCCCAGGGCGGCGTTCGTTCCTGATATTTTGCAGATGAAATCAAATAAAAAATCCACGTCGTAGCAGCTGCGACATACATATCGAGCGAAATGGTTCTGGCTTCCGTAATAAACGCCAGCGTAAACAACAAAAATCCCACCGCATACCAGCCCCCTTTTCGAGACTGTATCGCACCGATCAAATACGTCGCGGACAAAGTGAGCGCTGCGGCAATTGCGCTCGGTAACACCGCAACCCATTTATTGAGTGTGCCAAACAATTTGGCAGTCAAATAAATCAGGGCTGTCGATGTGCCCGGATAATCCGGATATGGTTCCTGATATGTCGTCGGAAACCAGGCCAATCCGTGCCGACCCATTTCAAGCGCAAATAAATAAAATCGCGATTCAAACCCGATGATTTCCTGATGACTTAACCCCGCTGTAAATAAAATCAGGCCGCAAAAAAAGATGAATGCTGCATCCAGCCTGAGGAGACGATTTGTTGCCATTTGGTTTTTCCTGAAGAGGTTTGATTGGCACGAGGGATGCATTTTACGGAAGTGTGGGGGTTAATTCAATCAGGCGGCTGAATTGGGTTTTAGCACATTATCCTGGGATGGAGCCGGATTGGCATCTTCTGCCAGATATCGCATACGTCTATTTCGCATGGCCATGGCTTTGCTGGTTCGTTCTTCTTTCACAAAATCAACCTTTTTTTCTAATTCATCAACTTGCTGTTTTATTTCATTAACAAGTTCCATTTTACTTTCCAGCTCCTTTTGGGAATTCTTATCTGGAGAACAATGCAACATTTCCTTTTCAAGATGTGTTAAATTCAATACCCGTTGCTTTGCAACAACTGAAATATCTTCCAGCCACTCTACTCGCTGAACCTGAATTTGATCAGCACGCAGCGCCGCTTCGCAAAAATCAGCCTGCTTTCTAACGATTTCATTTGCAATTTTTCCAGCCATTTTTTCAATCTTTTTGGTTGGCACATATGCTGATTTAAAAAGTGTATTTACAAGAACTTCCTGGACATCTGCCTTAAATTCGTTTTGATCAAAAATTTTATGGTTCTCAAATTTTTTCTGCATAATATCAGAAATTGTTTTTGCCATTTTTTCTATATCAACAGGTACTTTTTGCGTGCCCGCATGAACTTCAAATCGATCTCCATTTTGAACACATAAACTTAATAAAATCTTTTTAACATTTTCATAAAATTGTTCCAGAAACTGCTTTCTTTGTTCTTTAATATCTTCTTTGAGTTTCGTAACAAACTCTTCAAGTTGTGCTATATATTTTTCAATTCTCAAAAGGCATTTTGAAATCTCAGATTCCAATTGTTTTAGCAATTCGAGAAACTTTTTGATTTCGGGATTGTCCCCTTCATCTGAATGAGGACGAGCACTTAGTTCATATTGTTTAAGTCGTCCTTTTTCTTCCCGAGAGTGAGCATCATTTTCTTCATCGAGCTCAGCCTGTCTTTGTTGCTCCATTTTGTATATATCTATTAATGACCGGATTTCATCTTGTTCGATGATGTACAGCCGCACAGCACGCAGGTATTCTTCATGTCGTTTTCTTTTACTTGCAAGAGAATTGGACGATATTTTGGCCGCTTGCAATTCTTCCGCCCTGAGGCCGAGTGGACTCGTCCGGTCGAGGTGGAGAAGATCCATCACATCGCGATTGATGTGATCCTTGTATTTTTCAAGACTCTCCATCGTCCTAGTAAAATGATCAAAATCGTTACGCATACACACGAACCTCCACCTAACATGGAATTTCGAAAGCGATTGAGATTTACACATTTCCTAGCTGCTATTATACCGCATATTTATTGGGCAAAGAACAAAATGTGCCCATTTTTCCATTGCAAAACCTGCCAAGTCCTGTATAATCGCGCGTGTTTAAGCGGTATAATCTATAATAATCACGTTGTATTCAATTTGCGCCAAGCGGGGAAATCCTTGTATTTATTACTATTTTATTAGGAGATTCCCATGTCCCAAACAAGAACACCTTTAACTACCCCCAAAACTTTAGAATACTATGGTCACGAAGGTAATTTTATGACGGCCACAGGAACATATGACCTTTTACTTACACAATTCGATAAACTGGTGACAGATCGAAAGGGCAAACTTATGAATGACCTTGACGACTATTGCACAGAGTACGAAACAGTTAAGCCATCAATTGAAACAGAACAAGCTGCTTTGAAGTCGCTTCAAGAGAAAGGAAAAGCTTTGCAGGCTAGGTTAACGGCCGCAACTCAAAAAAAAGAAGACATTCTCAAAATGCGCGTGCCCACAGAAGACGAACTCTTGGGATTATACAGAAGGCATGGTCTAGATGATGCGAAAGTTGAACGAAACACTCTAATAATCAAAAATTCTTATCTGGCATCTATTAAAATAGCCCAAAACCAAAGAAAAATCATCGCAGATGAAGATCCGAATGATGAAGAGGTGCTTGACTTGGCCGCGAACATACCGCTGATTGATAAGTTCGTAAATAATCTGACCAACATCATAAAACAACAAAACCTCACCTACCCCGCCCCCGGCACAGTATCCTCCGGGCCGACTACCTTCACACAATCCAAATCGCCAGCCGCTCCCAAAGCCGCTGCACCTGCAAACGTGTCACCCGTACTGCAACCACGTCCAGGCGGTTTTGGTTCGTAACTTCTCACATGCCAGCCCGATATTTATCGGCTGGCATGACATTTTCCCATGCGCCCATATTTTTTATGTGATAAAATCACGCAATTTTATAATAATTGCAGCCAAAATCTGAATGAATAATCCATTACCCGATTTCAGCAAAGCATCC
>DATIJJ010000002.1:0-68042 GCA_035478795.1 Gammaproteobacteria bacterium
AAATTGTTAAGGTATCAATAGTAGCTGAAATCATTTGCGAAGCGACGGTGCGCTTCCAGATCAAATCATATAATTTGTATTGTTCCGGCGATAAAAATTTCTTTAATGATTCCGGTGAACGATGCGCGGAGGTCGGTCGAATAGCTTCATGGGCTTCTTGTGCATTCTTGGCCTTGGTTTTGTAAACACGCGGCTCTTCCGGCACGTTTTCCTTGCCGTAGCGCTCGCCTATCATTTCACGCAATTCAGTAATCGCTTCTTGCGCGAGGTTGACCGAGTCAGTACGCATATAAGAAATCAAACCTGTGGAACCGCCGTCAATTTCGATACCTTCATATAATTGCTGGGCGATACGCATGGTGCGCTGCACGGCAAAACCGAGTTTGCGCGCGGCTTCCTGTTGCAGTGTGGAAGTGATGAACGGTGCGGCGGGATGACGCTTGCGCTGCTTGGTTTCCACTTTATCGACGAGAAGCTTGCCTTTGGCAGCCTTGATGAGTGCCGCTTTGACTTCATCGGCGCGCTCTTGATTGGTAATGGTAAACTGTTCGACTTTCTCGCCTTCAAAAACAGTCAGTCTGGCAGAAAAATCTTTTTTCGATGCATTTAATGCAGCTGCCACATCCCAATATTCCTGGGAAATAAACTTTTCAATTTCTTCTTCACGCTCAACAATCATGCGCAATGCAGGACTTTGCACACGGCCGGCGGATAAACCGCGCCGCACCTTTCGCCACAACAAGGGCGATAAATTAAATCCGACGAGATAATCCAGTGCGCGACGCGCTTGCTGTGCATTGACGAGTTCCATTGAAATGGCGCGGGGATTGTTGATGGCAGCTTGTACCGCGGATTTGGTAATTTCATGAAAAACCACGCGATGCACCGCTTTATCTTTCAACACTTTTTTCTCACGCAACACTTCATAGATGTGCCATGAAATGGCTTCGCCTTCGCGATCAGGGTCAGTCGCAAGATAGAGCGCTTCCGCTTTTTTCATGGCAGTCACAATCGCTGCAACGTGTTTCGCATTTTTTTCGATTAATTCATACCGCATCGCAAAATGATGTGCGGGATCCACGGCACCTTCCTTTGGCAATAAATCACGAACATGGCCATAGGAAGCAAGGACGTCAAAATCAGCACCCAGGTATTTTTTGATGGTTTTGGCTTTGGCAGGCGATTCAACAATCACCAGGTTTTTTTGGGTAGTCGACTTCGATGCAGGACGGGCCTTTGCAGGCGCAGTCTTCTTCGATGTCGGTTTGGCTTTGGGCATAGGAATGTTCTTCCTCAGTGTGGCCTAATGTGACCTAATGTAAAACGTCAAACGCATCCGCCAGTATCATATCCTGTAAAAGTGACAGGGCGGATTTTTTATCGGGCTGGTTAAAGAGCGCCATCAGCACCACCCAGCGAATGCGCGCGACATCCACTTCGCGGCTATCAAGTGCCATAATCCGGTCAATCACAATTTCACGTGTCACAGGATCAATGATGCCCAACTGTTCCAGATAGAGTAAAAATCCTTTTCCTTCCACGCCGAGGCGTTCACTTTCTTCCGGAATATAATAACGCAGCGACTGGGGGGTCAGCCTTGGGCCGGACAAAACCGCTGTCTGTATTTCAACAAGGCCGTCGAGCCAGGTCAGGGCCCGATCAATTTCATACCGATCAAACCCGATTTTTTCAAGCTCCAGCACGACGTCGGCATTATCCATTTTTAATGCAATGTTGCCATCCATATAATTTTCAAAAATAAACATCAATACTTCAAACATAGCGACCACTTGTCATAGTTGAGATCAGGCACGAATATAACCTCCCGGCACAACACGCACGTAACCTTCTAATTCTAAAGGTAACAGCATGGAGGAAACTTCGGCTGCCGTCAATTGGGAGCGCATGATAATAACATCGAGCGCAGTGACTTCATAACCAATTTGTGCCAATACTCGCCTGACCGGGGGCGGAAGGTCAACCGGTTCTGATTTTTCCAAAACCGGGGGCGCGCAATTTATCTCTTTTTTCAAGGGCCTGATCTCATCCAGAATATCTTTCGACTCTTCAACGAGCTTTGCACCCTGGCGAATCAGCTGGTGACAACCTCGCGCCAGTGGATTATGGATAGAACCCGGGATGGCAAAGACTTCCCGATTTTGCTCAAGCGCCATTCGGGCTGTGATGAGCGACCCACTGCGAATCGCGGCTTCCACGACGAGAACACCCAGACTGAGTCCACTGATCACCCGGTTACGCAGGGGAAAATGTTTTGCTTTGGGCGGCATATCAAGCGGAAATTCTGACACAATCGTCCCACCCTCATCGATAATGTCTTTCGCGAGTTTTTCATGACTGCGTGGATAAATAGTTTTTAATCCGGTACCGAGCACTGCAATCGTTTTGCCTTTAGCTGCGAGTACACCCTTGTGACTCGCGGCATCAATTCCCAACGCGAGCCCGCTCGTAATCACCAGGCCATTGGATGCCAGTTCTTTTGCAAATTGAAAAGCAAGTGTTTGGCCGAAAGGTGTAGGATGGCGCGAACCGACCATCGCAAGTTGCTGTTGCATCAACACCGTTTTATCGCCTTGAAGATAAAGCACGAGCGGCGGATCATGAATTTCAAGTAGTAAAGGTGGATAATCCGGATCATCCAGCGACAGCATCTGGCCGTTATTTTTTTCAAGCCAGACGAGATCATTGTCGATGATATTCCATCGAATACTTTTCAACAGATCGATGTGTTTTGCAGTCAATCCGGCTGTTTGCCAATCTGTGGTCGATGCAGAAAATAATTTATCAACAGTCAAAAAATAATCGAGCCAGCGACGCACAGTCACAGGACCAATTCCTGGCAGGCGTGATAAGGCCAGCCAGTAGCGATGGTTTTTCATACGAGTTCCTTAACTGATGAAATTAGCCGATGAGTCGTTTTACAGTGGATAAGATGAGAGTAGCCGTTGGAGAAACAGATTGAAAGGTAGTATCTATGATTTTATCGAAGGCCGCCAGCTTTTCTTCTGTGATAGCCAAATTTTCTCCATCTTCTGAAACAAAATCACTGGCGGCCTTGTATAAACATCCCATTAATTTATTTATCGTTTCTTTTTTAACTCGACGTTTCATTTGTGAACAAACGAATTTTATGATCCCAGCGGGATCTTTATCCGAGTGCAATGCATTGTACACATCACCAATATCATTCGGTACCTGTATTGTTTTCTCTCCGATGATGACTCTGGATAACCCTTCAAACAGGGTAAAGTTACCGATATTTTTCCAGACAGCTTCCATTTTTTCCTCGTTAAAAACTTTCCTGAACAAGCACAACAACTCCTGTGGAAACTGCGCTTGTCGCAGTTCGTTTTTTTTTCGAATAGCATCCAAAACATCATCAAACAATTTGATATCTTCCATCTTATCTTTATCTATTGCATCTTTCAAAAAACTATCCCAGACCGGCTGAAAATCCTTCTCATATTGTTTGTAGTTTTCAGTTTTCCTGATATCTTCTGAAATTTGTTCTTCTATTTTTTTAATGCTAACAAATAATTTGGCAGCAGCAATACGGCTTTTATGCAATTCATCCCGAAGCTTGATACCCTGTTCTACTTTTTTATCAAAATCAGGAGGAAATGATCCGTCATGTTTTGATTCATTCTGAGCATCAAAAACTTCTTTTCTAAGCGCTTTCATTTCGTCGTACAATTTTTTATGCGTTTCATAGGCGAGCTTCGCCTGGCCCAATTCTGTCAGCAATGGGCTCAAAGCAGCACGAAGGTGAGTTAATTTCTCCAACTCAGCTTGCCGCGCTTCGGCCTCTG
This sequence comes from Gammaproteobacteria bacterium, assembly GCA_035478795.1. Taxonomy (GTDB): domain Bacteria; phylum Pseudomonadota; class Gammaproteobacteria; order DSM-16500; family DSM-16500; genus DATIJJ01. The sequence goes on from DATIJJ010000002.1 coordinate 3,828, forward strand.
CTCTGGCCTTTTTCAATAATTTATTAAATTTATTCTGCTCGTTCTCGTTGTTTGTTAATAAAAAAACATCAGCCTGCTCCATTGCTTTCCTGTAATCCGGATCCGTTTTTTCAGAAAAAGTTTTTTTCATTGCTGCATAAAGAGTACCGCGATGATTCACATCTTTTTTTTCTTCCTTGAAAAAATCTACAAAGCGGGAATAATCAGCAGATATTTTTTTAGCATTTTCAACAGCCTGTTTTTGGGTCTGAATTTCTTCATTCATTTTACCGAGTTGCTGTGCATTATTTTCATAAGATGCAATATCGCCTGGCGGCACTTGCAAGGCTCTAGTCAATATATTTTTTTGCCTTCTTAATAATTGCTCGAGAGTTTCCGTTTCACTGACAAGCAATCCGACATCTGCTTCCAATTTTTTTAAATCAAGATTTTTCTGATCTAAAGAGTGCTTGTTTATTGCTGTTTGTTCATTTGCCCTGCTTAACAAAATATTATGATGATGCTCTGCCCTGTGCTTCAATATGGCTATGTCCGAAAGCAGCTTCTCTTCTCCGATATCAGGCAGCTCATCTTTATCTGAAAAATCTTCCTGGCATTTGATAGACTTCATGAGTTTTTCTACCAGACCAACTTGTTCAGAAAATCCTTTTGTTTCAGCAGGCGCCAGATTATTTTTGATAAATGCTTCTTTTTCAGGTGAAACAATCAGATGATGGTGTTTTTGTCTTAATAAATGATGCTCATAACGAAAATAACCACACAACCATTCATCTTTTTTCACTCGCGCCTTTTGTAACAGAGCTTGCAATGCCTCGTGACTTCCCGTTTCCTGCATCACTTCATTTGCATATTGAATCAGGTCCAGTAGTGGAATGGTTTCAAACCTAAGCCCTCTGCGGGTGAGCGCGTCCATTTTTTTGGGATTCGTAGCAAGTGGTCTCAACGAATCTGTGATATAGAGAATAACAGGCTTTCTCAAGTCATCCAGAAGCAATGCCTTCGATACCCATTCTTCATCTGAAAGCGAGGCGATCAAAGCCTCAATCTCTTGTAATCGATGAACGATGTCACTGTCCGCTACTTTTAGTGAAACCTGATCGATTTCTTCAAGAATTCTCTGTGTGTCTGAATCATTTCTCAAGGATTGAATATACGCCGGTGACAATGAATCCGTATAAGAAGATTCATCAAGTTTTTTCATCTCACGCAGTGTATCAGAAACATGGTGAAGTGCTCGAAGCGCATCATTGACTTTTTTTTCTTTTTTTAGTAACTGTTTTTTTCCTGCCTGAAGTCGACCATCGAGTGCTCGTAATGATGCCTGTCTTAATAACATGAAATGCTCCGACTATCCGCCCACACGATGCGACGCAGCATGGTCGGGTTTATTTTCAACAGGCTCATGCTTAAATTGTTTCGAGAATTTTTCGCCTTGCGAGAAAAACACACAACTATATGCCCAATTAATCGCTACACCGAGCATACGTGCAACCTCATAACCGCATCCTCTGGCCCATAAAATAAAAGAAGTGTCTCGCCGCTTCGCAAGCACCGTCTGACTTTCAGTTTTTCGAAGAATGGAAAGAAATGTTTCGCTTGATTCATTCGCTGCAGGTAATAATTCTGTCATCAATCGATACTTGTGCAATGTATATTTTAAAGATTTCTGTTTCGCTTTCTTTTCCTCTGCTGTTTCCGGTTTTGATTCCGGTGTTCTTTCCAGCACAAGGATGGTGTCGATTTCTTTTTGTAATGTTTGATCTACGTCATGTTGATAAGCTTTTTCTAAAGCCTGCCTGACATTTTTCACATCCGACTCCTCTTTCTCTGTCAGAAAATGATGAGATCTAAGATATCTCACAAGGTGCGCGTAATGAAGCGATGCAACTTTCTGATACGTTTCCAGATGCTCTGTCAGGCTCTCTGACAATCGCCCCAGATACGCTTGCGTTTCTGTTTTATAAATCGGGTTTACTTTATTTTTTTTGGCGGGAGGAGCAGGCACAGAAACCGGCGCCACCGGAGCTGCCGGCTCACTTTCATCTTTTTTCATTTCAGGCTGATCGGGATTTTCCTCCCGAAATGCCGCCAACGCGGATGCCTGTCCACGCAAAGTTTCCAATGCCCCTGACAGTTGCTGCCGAATAGTGTTTGCATCATCTATTTCTTTTTGAATTTTCCCGGATAATTTCAACCAGACTCTCGCCGAACCAAACCGCTCTTGATGCTGTTCACACTCGCTTTTGAGCCCCGCCAGTCGAAAAATCGCTGTGCTCGCCTCTTCTGTCTTATCGCTCTTCATTTCCCGTTCTATCTGAAAAACAACTTCCTCCATTTTTCCTAAAAAATCACCATCACGATTTTTACTTTCCATTCCCAAATACTGCATCGAAAAAAACTCGGCTTTTTCTTTTAGTTTCGATACAGGAAATTGACCCAATGCTTTCGAAGCTTCTCCCCATTCACGGGATAACACTTTAGCTATATCTTTCGCTTCTTTTGCCTCTTTAAAAATCTTTTCTAAAAACGGTTTTTCTTTCTCCTCCATCGCCTGCTTCAGCTGCTGCACTTTTTCTTCCCGTGTAACCATATCCTGTTGCAGCTGCTTTATTTCATCCTGTGTGCGCTTCTTTCTTTCGACATCCAAAACCAGGCGGCGTCCCTCACTCGTCAGAACAACACGATGCGATTGATCTTTTTTATGTTCTGCCGCAACCTTCTTCACTTCAATGAAATTTTTTATCGTCCTGTCTCTTTTCTCGCCAATCGGCGTATCCAGAAAATAATCCAGATTTTTTTTAAATGCATCAATATCCAATTGATTGGAAGCATCACGTAGCAGTTGATCCAGCGTGGATTTAACCGGCTCGCGGTTTTTTGGCGTGACCAGTTTATTTAATCCGGTTGTGATAGCATCCAGCAGCCATACTTCAGCCGGTTGTTTAACTTCACTTTCCAATTTTTTCAATACTGAATCTGTTTCCTGCAGATTGCTTTCAAGCGCCGGAATATCTTCTGCCAATTGTTTGATCCCGGCATGCATTGTTTTCAACTCAGGATTTTTTTCTATCATCTCTGACAGGATGAAATAATCATTTTCCTGTTTGATTTCAAGTTGAGGGCAAATATTTTGGGATAATGGTTTTGCATCGGACAGTAAAGCCAATTCTTGTTGAATGGAGAACAGTGTTTGCTGAAGTCGGGTATTCTTTTCTTTTAATGCTCGAACAGAATCGGCACGTGTTTTCATTTGATACCTTCCCTGATTTGTCTGTTAAGTCATCTGAACTTATACAAGATCAAGCTTAAGAAAGGCTTAAGAGCTCTGCGATACAATTAAAAAATGCCATGCTGATGTTGGAACCGGTCTGATCATCCAGCTCACGAATACAAGTTGGACTGGTGACATTTATTTCTGTCAAATAATCACCAATCACATCCAGTCCGACGAAATATAATCCTTTTTCACGCAAAACCGGCCCCACTTGTTGGCAAATCTCACGATCCCGTTCACTTAAGGGTTGTGCGATACCGCGACCGCCTGCTGCGAGATTGCCTCGCAGCTCACCTTCTTTTGGAATGCGGGCGAGTGCATGCGAAACCGGTTCGCCATTGATCATTAAAATGCGCTTATCTCCCTGTTTTATTTGAGGAATATACCGCTGCATCATTGCCATTTCCCGACCGTTTTGTGTGAGTGTCTCAAACACGGCGGATGCATTTTCATCCGGGTGAGACAGCCGAAATATTTTTTCACCCCCCATCGCATTTAATGGCTTACACACCACATCTTTTTCTTCCTGCAAAAAGTCACGCATTTGTCGCATGTCGCAAGACACCAACGTTTTCGGACAACAATCCGGAAACCAGGCAGTAAATAATTTTTCATTCACATCCCGCAATGCCTGCGGCTTATTAATGACCCGAACACCGGCACGTTCAGCCAGTTCCAGCAAATAAGTCGTGTAAATATATTCCATATTAAACGGCGGATCTTTTCGCATTAAAATCACGTCAAGCTGTCTCAGTGGAATACAGTCTGTCTCACCCGTTTCGAACCATTTTTCAGGATTTTTAAAAACACGGCATTTTTTTGTATTCGCGAATACTGTATTATTTTTTAAAAATAAATCTTTTTGTTCGATATAAAAAATATCCCAGCCACGACGGGTGGCTTCCCAAAGCATCGCGAGTGTACTGTCTTTTTTGTAATGAATGTTTGCCATCGGATCCATTACAACACCCAGTTTGATTGTCATTTTTGTCGCTCCGACATTTCACGTGCAGCAGCCAACATACTCAAACGCGCGATCACACCATAGGCATAAAAACGATTCTGGCAATCATCCAGCTCCGGCTTTGGCTGATGACAGGTTTTTGCAAAAGCGAGCGGCTCAAAATGCATACCCGGTGCATTCAGATTTTCATCGATACCGCGTTCCTTATGCACGCGATAAAAACCACCCACCACACGCTCTCCCCACATATAAACAACCGGTTCAGCGACAGAATTATTTTCTCCCCACGTTTCAAACGTATAAACCCCTTCCTGCACAATCACACGCCGCACCGGCTGACCGCTTTTTGTTTTGGACATACTCGTGCGTTGTTTGCGATTCAGCGATTTCATTTCTTCCACATCGCGCACCGTCATGACACCCATGCCATACGTTCCGGCATCGGCTTTCACAATAATAAAAGGCTTGCAGGCAATTTCATAGCGTCGATATTTTTCTTTTATCGCTTCAAATAATTGTTCCACATGATGGATGAGACATTCTTCACCTTCTCTTTTCATAAAATCAACCGAACCACAGTAACGAAAGAGAGGCGCAATCAGCCAGGGATCAATATCAATCAGACGCGCAAATTCATCACTGATTTCAGCATAATGTTGAAAATGTCCTGATTTTAAACGTTGGCTCCAGCCGAGCTCTGCCGGAGGAACAAGCGGCTGCGAGAGCGATTCTAAAATCGCCGGAATGCCGTCGGACAAATCATTGTTCAGCAAAAGAAGATCCGGAATAAATTGCCCGACCCGAACCTTGTCCTGATCACGCGAGAGTGTTTGCAACACGATTTTTTGACCATTCGGCAAATCGAGTTCGGTTGGCGTTTCATAATCAGGCAGCAAGGATCCAATCTTTATTTCAAAGCCCGCGCTCTCCAGAATATGGATGAGGCCCCGGATATTTTCCCAATAATATAAATTACGCGTGTGATTTTCCGGAACCAGCAGAATTTTTTTGGCATCAGGCATGGCATTCCGGATTGCTCTTTTTGCCGCATCAACAGACAAGGGCAAAAAAGCCGTATTCAAATTATTAAATCCGGCAGGAAATAAATTCATATCAACCGGTGCGAGTTTAAATCCGGCATTACGCAAATCGACAGAACCATAAACGGGTGCTGCCGTTTTTTTCCATTCTGTCTGAAACCAGGTTTCAATAGCATGCTGTTTATCCAGCAATTGTTTTTCAAGCAAATGCAACGGCCCGGTCATGGCGGTTGTCAAATGGGGTGTTTCATAATGCCTGTCAGTTCGCACGGTGTGATACCTTTTCCAATTCTCTCAAAAATGTGTCTGCATTCACTTCACCGATAATACGCGGTGAGGTTAACTCGTGTCCCACCTGATTAAAAAAAATCATACCCGGAGGACCCACGATATCAAACTGTTTTAGCATGCGTTGATCAAACGCTGTGTTTTGTGTGAGATCGACGCGCAACACGATCATTTTTTTTAATGCATCCCGCACATCACTGCGCGAAAAAACCGTGCGATCCATCATGACACAGGATCCACACCAGTTGGCATAAAAATCGAGAAGCACCGGTTGATGATTTTTTTTGGCAAGCAGCAGTTGCTGGCTCAGTTCGTCCGTTGTATGAACCGATGTAAAAATCGGGTTGGAGGAACCTGGCATCACGCGCGATAACATCCAGATCGCCATACCCAGCATCAGAAATCCAAAGAATCGTTTAAGCCATATCATCCAGGGGCCTGTTTTCGGTAATAATCGATCCGCTGACAGTCCAATCAACAACAACGGAATACCCATGCCAACACCCAGCGCCAACAGCGCCAGTGCGCCGAGCAATACATCGCCCGTCTGACCGATGTAAGCAAGCACACCAATCAATGGTGCACTGACACAGGGAGATACAATCAGGGTCGATAAACTGCCCATCAAAAAAACACCGATATACGTACCGCCGCATTGCCGGTTGCTTAACGCAGTGATCTCACGCTGAAATCGCCCCGGCAATCGAAAATCATAAAAATCAAACAGGGAAAGTGCCAGCAACACAAGCAATCCGCTGAATAACACAACAATCCAGGGCCGTTGTAATTCAGCCTGAATATTCTGGCCAATCAGGGCAATCACCATCCCGGCAATCATGTACGTGATCGCCATGCCACCCACATACGCAAGAGATAGACAAAACGATCTTCCCTGACTTTTTTTCTGACTCTGCCCCATAATAATGCCCGATAAAATAGGCACTATCGGCAAGATGCATGGCGTAAAGGCCAGTAATAACCCCATTCCTAAAAAACTGAAGAGAATCGCCAATAAATGACGGCCTTCAAAAAAAGAGGCCATATCACTGTCTGATGCAGGCGATTTATTCAAATCCCCGATCACAGCCATGTCCGACAGGTCGATTTTCAGCATTTTTTTAACCGGTGGATAACAAAATCCTCTGCTGGAACAACCCTGATAACGAACAATGAGATCCAGTTCACCTTGTTGCGAGACGGGATAAATAACCGGAACTTTCAATGAACCTGTATAGGCCTGATAATCACCGTGCAACACATCGTGCCTCATTTGCCCCGCTGGCAATTGAACAGGGTGAATATCGATGGAATGGTGAGGCAGAGGCATCACTTTCAACTGACTGCGATAGAGATAATAACCCGGCGCAATCGACCACTCGAGCCATACCCCGTGATCCGGATCGACATGGGTCGAAAGGACAAACGCCTTATCGACTGACAGGGGCACAGGCGCTTCTGCCAGCGCAAGCGTCATGAGGAGAAAGGTCAATACGGCAGTGAAGGCTGTTTTTAGCATTATCCATCCTGTTTTCACAGACAAATCGGGGAAAAGGATAACACAGGGCGCTTGACTCTCCATCAATTATCATTATAGTTGGCACTTCACACTTGAGAGTGCCAATTTCACCCCCATATGGTTGCAACGTCCTGTTACGAATAACGACGCTACAAGCCAATTAACCTTCAAAGGAGATTTATAGATGAGTAAAATGAGCAGCAAAATTCGCCCATTATCTGACCGCGTTGTCGTAGAACCGCGCGAAATTGAAACCACAACCGCAGGCGGGATTGTGATTCCGGATACCGCTGACAAGGATAAACCCATTCAGGGCAAGATTATTGCAGTAGGCCTTGGCCGTTATGTCGATGGCACCCTCCAGCCGTTACAGGTCAAGGTGGGCGACAAGGTCCTGTTCGGCAAATACGCTGGCACCAATGTCAAACTGGATACCACAGAATACCTCGTGATGCGCGAAGAAGACATCATGGGTGTACTGGAAGACTGATTTCAACCTTAAAGACCAATCAATCAAAGAGGATTTTATATTATGGCAGCTAAAGATGTACGTTTTGCTGAAGAAGCACGCCAGCTCATGCTGGCCGGTGTCAATGAACTGGCGAATGCCGTTCAGATCACCATGGGCCCGCGCGGTCGTAACGTTGTAATCGACAAATCATTCGGTGCACCGACCATTACCAAAGACGGTGTGTCGGTTGCAAAGGAAATCGAATTTAAAGACAAGTTTAAAAACATGGGCGCACAGATGGTCAAGGAAGTTGCTTCCCAGACATCCGACGAAGCGGGCGATGGCACCACCACCGCGACCGTACTCACCCGTCAAATTCTGGTCGAAGGACTGAAGGCCGTTGTGGCCGGTTTCAATCCAATGGATCTGAAGCGGGGTATTGATAAAGCCGTTGCTGCTGCTGTCGATGAATTGAAAAAATTGTCCGTTCCCTGCAAGGATGACAAGGCGATCGCACAGGTCGGCACCATTTCCGCCAACTCCGATGAATCCATTGGCCGCATCATTGCCGATGCCATGGGCAAGGTGGGCAAGGAAGGTGTTATTACCGTGGAAGAAGGTTCCGGCTTCCTGAATGAACTGGATGTGGTGGAAGGGATGCAGTTTGATCGCGGTTACCTCTCCCCTTACTTCATCACCAACCAGCAAAACATGACGGCGGATCTTGAAAACCCCTTCATCCTGATTGTTGACAAGAAAATCTCGAACATTCGTGATTTACTCCCGGTTCTGGAAGGCGTTGCAAAAGCAGGTCGTTCCCTGTTGATTCTCGCAGAAGATGTGGAAGGCGAAGCACTTGCGACATTAGTCGTTAACCACATGCGCGGCATCGTGAAAGTGTGTGCAGTCAAGGCACCGGGTTTTGGTGATCGTCGCAAGGAAATGTTGCAAGACATAGCCACTCTGACGAAAGCACAAGTCATTGCAGAAGAAGTGGGTCGTACGCTCGAATCCGCTACCTTGAAAGATCTGGGATCGGCAAAACGCATTCACGTCACGAAAGACAACACCACGATTATTGATGGCGCAGGGGACGCGACAGAAATCAAGGCACGCATTCAGCAAATCAATGCACGTATTGCTGATACCTCTTCTGACTATGACCGTGAAAAACTGCAGGAACGTGTGGCGAAACTCGCAGGTGGTGTTGCCGTTATCAAGGTCGGTGCCGGTTCTGAAATCGAAATGAAGGAAAAGAAAGCGCGCGTGGAAGATGCATTGCATGCCACCCGTGCGGCGGTTGAAGAAGGTGTCGTACCCGGTGGTGGTGTTGCACTGATTCGTGCACTGCAATCCCTGAAGGATTTGAAAGGGGCGAATGAAGCGCAAAACATGGGGATTCAATTGACCCGAAGAGCGCTTGAAGCACCGCTTCGTCAGATCGTATCGAATGCCGGTTATGAAGCTTCTGTCATCGTGAATAAAGTCATGGAAGGCAAGGCAAACTACGGTTTCAATGCGGCGACCGGTGAATACGGCGACATGATTGAAATGGGTATCCTCGATCCCACCAAGGTCACTCGCACGGCATTGCAGCATGCTGCATCCGTTTCCGGCATGATGATCACCACCGAATGCATGATTACGGATCTTCCGAAAGAAGACAGTGATGCTGGCATGGGTGCTGGCGGCATGGGTGGTATGGGCGGTATGGGTGGCATGGGCGGTATGATGTAAGCGACCCCTCTCGCAACCGAAACCCCGCCGATGGCGGGGTTTTTTTTAATTAAAAATAATCGCCTCCCCCAAACACTTCTTCCCGATTTCGCCCGCCCTGTTTCGCCTGATAAAGCGCCCGATCTGCCGATTCAATCAACTGCCTTGCATCAGGGAGTGTCGGATACGCTGCAATACCTGCACTGAGTGTCACACCCAATTCCTTGCCTTCTTCCGTCCTGAAAAGACACTCCGAAAACAGCACGCGTATTTCGCGGCAGAGGGCAACTGCTTCCGGAACCGCCGTATTCGGCAAGATCACCGCAAATTCCTCACCGCCATAACGACCTGCGAGATCCGTCTTTCGAAGCCTCGTCAAAAGGATCCCGGATAATTTTCGAAGCACATGATCGCCAGTCGCATGGCCATACATATCATTCACCGTTTTAAAATGATCAATGTCTATCATCACAAAACAAAGATGCGAACCGAGGCGTTTCGCGCGAGAAACTTCAATCTCAAGGTGCTGCAAGATATTGGTGTGATTCAAAAGACCGGTCAGACTGTCCCTTGTCATGTAGGAACTCAGAATGCCCGCGCGTTTTGCACGCGAGCGTACCGCTGCCACCAGATGTTGTGGCAATACCGGTTTGGTCAGGAAATCATCGCCACCGAGATTCAGCGCAGCCAATTGTTTAAAGCGATCTTCTTCCGTTGAAAGAAAAATGATGGGAATACCGGCATAAATCGGCTCCTGACGGAGAGCCGCAGCCAGTTCAAGCCCGGAACAACCCGGCATGTAAATATCCAGCAACAAAAGATCCGGACGAAAATCATTTAACACATTCAGCATATCCAGCGGATTGGTGATGTAATGCGCTTCCATACCCGCTTCCTGCAAAATGATGGAATAATATTCCGCAAGCGACAGGGAATCATCCACAATTAAAATACGCAATGGCTCATTCGCAGACGATCCACAGATCTGATCGAGCGTTTTCGTCAAATAAAAAGCTTCATTTGATTTTAGAAAAAATGCTTCGCCGCCCGCACGAATCGCTTTTAACCGGGTAGACAAATCACCCGATGAGGAAATACAAAAAAGAGGCACAGGCGCATCTCGTTGATGGAGCGCCTGTAACACAGAAATTTCTTCCTCCGAAAAACGTTCAGTATCTGCAATCACAGCACCGGGTATTATTTTTTTAACTGCCTCATTAAACGATTGAAAATCATCAAACAGCACAACGTCATAACCCATGAGATCCAGATTTTTTTTAACTTCTTCTACAAATCTGTCCTTCTGTTCGAGAATATAAACCAGTTTGTTTTGTTTCAGCACGGCGGCTTCTTTGGGAAGACTCTCATGCAGGCGACTTTTTGAAGAGGCCAGAAACACGTCAGTCATTGCATCCAGTAATTCCGTCGTGCGTTTGATTTCATCCAGAGACATTTCAGTCTGATTCAGCAGGGATTTTAAATACACTTCAAGCCGACGCGAGGCACTGCTCAACTCATGATATCCGTACGTACCGGATGAACCGCAAAGACCATGCACCAGACGATGCAAGTCCTGCAGGCCTGATGCCGTAAAGCGTCTTGACAGCTGCCGCCATCTATCATTGATCGAATCTATCCTGCCCGGCAATTTTTTTGCATACTCCACATAGAGCGCATCCAGTTTACTTCGCGTTCTTGCATCCATCAGTGACCTCTCTTATCCCACGCCGCGCGAATGGTATCCGCAAGCATCATGGGATCAAATGGTTTTGCAATCACGTCAATCACCCCCATTTCCTGGTACTGGGCAATTTCATTCGGCTGAATTTTTGCTGTCATAAAAATCGCAGGAAGCGTTTTGAATGCTGGCCGCTCACGCAATTTTTTTAAGGTAGCCGGTCCATCCATGCCTGGCATCATCACATCGAGTAACAACAAATCGGGCTGAAACTCATCAATAGCCGACAGGACTTCCTCACCATTCTGGCAATAACTCACCGTAAAACCACCAATATCTTCCAGCGCAATTTTGGCGATGGTACGAATATCTTCTTCATCTTCGGCATATAAAATTTTCATCATATGATCCTTACGGTTCAGAATGAATAATTTTTTCAATCAGGGTAAATAATTTTTCATGTGACGTTTCCGATTTCACAAAAGCTTCTTTCACAAATTCCGAATGTTCGCGGTCAAGCTCCACCGCAGAAAAAACAATGACAGGTGTTGCTGATTTGGCAAGTAATGGCAGCAGTTCCGTCCCTTTTCCATCGGGTAACAAAAGATCGAGTATGACGAGATCAAAACGTTCATGCATCAATTTTATTTTGGCTTCCTGTAATGTCTTCGCACAAACAACATGCGCTACATCTTGCAGGAGTGTCCGGATAATTTTTCGCGCCTCAATATCATCTTCCACATGCATCACAGCAGGCAGATGGGTATTTCCCCGCTTGAGAGATGACACACTTTTCAAGAGTTTGCTGAAATCAATCGGCTTGTCCAGCCAGTCAAGTACGGTAAAGGCATCGCCATTCAGCAGGGAATGACCGGTTTTTGCAATCACCGACATCACAATGATTGGCAGATCTTTTGTTCGTGAACTTCCGCGCAATTCACGAATAAACGATATCCCATCCTGATCCGGCAAAATAAGATCGAGCAGCAATCCCTGATAATTCTTTTTCGAAACAGACTGTCTCGCCTCCTGTGCCGTTAACGCAATGTCAACATCAAAGCCGGCTGATTCCAGCATGGCCTTGATGTATTGCGCCTGGTCTTCATCATCTTCACAGACCAGCAGGGATTTTTGGGTAGATGCAGTGGTTTTTTCATCCACCGGTTTTTTATCATTTTCATTTTCAACCGATACAGGCAAATCAAAATAAAAAACAGTTTGCTTGTCCGGTTCACTGACAAAGTCAATGGACCCACCAAATTTTTCGATGATGGATTTCGTAATATTCAACCCAAGGCCCGTACCGCCCTTTCCGCGTGTCGTCGTGGTATCGGCCTGGGAAAATTTCTGAAATACCCTGGATTGAAAATCCGCTGGAATACCAGAGCCTCGATCTGTCACTGACACACGAACCGTGTTATTCAGCACACGTATAGCGATATCAACCGAATCACCCTGTTTTGAAAATTTGACTGCGTTTGAAATCAGGTTCGCCAGAACCTGTAGCATTCGATCAGGATCCACATTCACTCTGACATCACTCACCGATTCCACCAGCACAATTCGTACACCAAATTTTTCACCATACATCTGATTGGACACAATGGATTCCCTGACGATCTCTGCAATGTCGACTTGCGAAAAATGGAAATTCATCTTGCCGGATTCGATTTTTTCAATATCCAGAATGTCATTGATTAAATGTAAAAGCCGTTCACAATTATTGTTTGCGATATCCAGCAAATTTTTTGCCTTGTCAGAGAATTGCCCGACAACACCCCCCAGCACGAGACCCAAAGACCCTCTGATCGATGTCAGCGGTGTTCTCAACTCATGGCTTACAATCGAAATAAATTCATTTTTCAATTTTTCCACTTTCTTTCGCTCGGTGATGTCTCTCACAATGAGCACGTAAATATTTTTTCCATTCATCTGCATACCGGAAACAGTCAGCTCTACCGGAAAATGATCGCCATTTTTATTGACGCTCAAAAATTCGATGGGTAATGTATTGACAATTTCATGCAAGCGATCAGTCACACCCGGTATCAGATCATTGATGTTTTTATTCCGTAATTCTGTTTTCGAATAACCAAACATTTTATCGGTCTGTAAATTAAACGAAACAATCAATCCATCCTCTGAAATAGTAATAATGCCATCGGACGCAGCATTCAGAATGGCAGATTTGTGTGCCTCGCTCTGGCGCAATTCATCTTCAACGTATTTTCTCTGAATAAACTGGCTGATTTGCGGACCAATCGCTGCCATCATTTGCAATAATCTTTCATCCGGCGATTCAATTTGCCGATTGTAAAATTCCATCACGCCAAATACATTGTTTTGCAACATCATCGGAAAATAAAATCCGGAATAAAGATGTGCTTTTCTCGCTGCATCTTTATGTAAAAAATGCACGTCTTCTGTGACATTCTGATTCCAGTAAGGTTTTCCACTGCTCCAGACACGCCCCAAAACACCTGTTCCGGGCGCGAATGTTATTTTTCTTCTATCTACCAGAAATGCCGCAATTTCATTCTTGTCGTGATGCCACGAGCTCACATAGTCCAGCTGATTTTTTTGCGTGTTAACAAGCCAGATCGCACCGTAATCCCAGTTCAGGCTCATGCAAATGATATGAACGATCCGTGAAAGTGCATCGTCCAGATTTTCCGCCTCGGACAATATCTGCGTCACCGCATATTGCATCGACAACCGTCTTTCATTGACCTTGCGTTCTGTCACATCGAGGATGGAACCGGCAACGCGAGTCGCGTGTCCATGCTCATCCCATTCTGCCTGACCCACTACCTGAAACCAGTGATATTCGCCCGACTTTCTTTTCAGCCGATATTCAATCTGATAGGGAACATGATGCAAAATATGTTCCTTCATCATCGTGTTTGCCCGGGCAGCATCATCCGGATGCAATAACGCTGTGAAGGAACGAACACTGTTTGGCAATTCTTCATCCGTATAACCCAGCAAATTTTTTAAATAGGGTGAATAAAAAACATTGTCTGTTCCCACTTCCCAATCCCATAATCCTGCGCTACTGCCGCGAACGGCCAATGCATAACGCGCCTCACTTTTTTTCAGGCGGGCATTGATTTCATTTAATTCTTTTTCTGCTATTAAAAAAGCATTCTGTCGCCAGAAATACCAAAAACAGATACTTAACAACGTGAAGATGACGGCCGAATAAATCGACATGTGTGTGCTGGTCGACCAGCTGTAAAGCGCTTCCACATTAAAAAAATAACCCAACCCGCTTAACATCCCGAGGAGAAACAACAGGAATATAGATAATTCAATAATGACAGTAGCCGATTTTTTTGCGGTAAAGGAAAAAAGAATGAAAATCAATCCGGTCAGGAGAAACCCCATTGCTGTATTAATCGCAATCCTGCCCGAATAAATGGAATGACCCGCAATCCATTCTGTCGAAACGAGATGATCCACGCCCAAATCAAGATGAAACAGGTATTCTGCCAATACCAGGGCCGAAATGAAAAAAAGGAGACACCCGGATGCAATCCGGGTATACCGACAATAACGTCCGGAAAATGCAAAACAGAAAAGCCCCATCCCTGAGAGACAAAAGCAGATGGCTCCCCCAAAGGAGACAGGCATAAAGGAAACATCGGGACGTAACAAAACGGGGATTTTTGCGAGCCAGCCAATCACGGCAGACAATCCCAGCAAAAAAAGCAGGATACCCGGCAACGCTTGTAAGGCTCTTTTTATCATAACTTTCCTTGCGGCCATTCGTTACGATGAAAAAAGCTGACCGATCTTTTATCCGGTCAAGCCAAACAGCTGAGTCAACCCGCGCAGCAGTGTATAAATAACCGGTTCAATGACATACGACAGTACGCCGCTTAACAGCAATATGACGACAATCAGAAAACCGTACGGCTCCATACGCTGCAGCTTCCATCCCCACTGCCCGGGCAGGAGATTGGCCAGTGCCCGACCGCCATCGAGAGGTGGAATGGGCAGGCAGTTCAATACGCACAACACTATATTTATCATCATACCCGCCTGACCCATATAAATCAGTGGAACGCCAAACCATGCGTTCACATTAAGTCCAACTTTAACTATTCCAGCCCAAAAAATTGCCATTAACAGGTTGGACACGGGCCCCGCGAGGGCGACGAATACCATGTTATAACGCGGGTTTCGCATGTTACGCGCATCCACCGGCACCGGTTTCGCCCAGCCAAAAATAAACCCGCCAAAAACCAGCATGGCGAGCGGCACGATCACCGTCCCCATCAGGTCAATATGTTTCACGGGATTGATCGTCAGACGACCGGCAAGGCGTGCCGTCTGGTCGCCAAATCGGGAGGCAACCCAGCCATGCGCCACTTCATGCAGGGTAATGGCAAATAAAACGGGTATCGCCCAGGTGGCGATTTTCTGGATAACGGTCAGTTCCATGGATTTTACTCTTTAAGGTGTATGAATCATGATTAAACTATTATAAGCTGTCACTCGAATTGATACGCATTTTACTTGATTTCCTTTCGGAATAAACTAAAAGTGACATTACTTTTCTACAAAATAGCGGCAGGCGCTCTCATTTTCCTCGTGACCTTGCTGGCTATTGCCTATCCGATTAAATCCCGGGCGCGCCCGAAGCACAACCATTGGCTGGAACTGGCCGACGCATTTGCCAGTGGCATTTTCCTTGGCACAGCGCTCTTTCATATGTTGCCGGATGCGATCCGGGATTTTTCTGCCATTCAGACGATCAGCGGTTACCCCATTGCCGAAGGATTTTGCGCAGCCGGTTTTTTAATTTTACTTTTTATGGAACGTCTTTCGCATTATTTCGCGAGCGAAAAAAATCACGCGACGACCCTCTCTTGCATGCTGGCTGTGATTTTAATCGTGCATTCACTCATTGAAGGAACGGTTTTGGGCGTCAATCCAACCTATGCCACAGCGACCATTATTTTCATTGCTATCATTGCGCATAAAGGGTCGGAAAGTTTTGCGCTGGCTGTGGTGTTGAACCGCAGTCATTTGTCGTTACAAAAAATCATCTCACTCATCATGCTGTTTTCGCTCATGACACCGCTCGGTGTTTTATTCGGCGCTACCTTGACAGAATCATTAAAAATAAATCATGGCGAGTTATTCACGGCGAGTTTTAATGCCTTTGCTGCCGGAACTTTTTTGTATATGTCCACGCTGCATCACGTGAATCATCACCAGCGTCAACATGAAAAAGAAGGGTTGCTTGAGTTTGGTGCGTTGCTGGCGGGATTGCTGGTCATGGCATTGCTGGGGGTGTGGTCGTAAAGAAACCCTCCCCCCCTTATCAATTTACGCCGTCACAAGACCCAACTCCTGCACCATTTCCCGCTCCTTGCGTAATTCATCCAGCGTCAAATTAAATTTTGACTGACCGAATTCATTTTGTGTAAGACCCGTCACCACTTTCAATTGACCGCCTTCGGTTCGACACGGAAATGAAAAAATCAATCCTTCATCCACACCGTATTCACCTTGCGAACAACGCGCAACCGAAAAACTTTCGCCAGAAACTGTATCATGCGTAAGATGATAAACCCCGGTCAACGCCGCATTCGCAGCCGATGCAGCAGAAGATGCACCGCGCACTTTAATCACTTCCGCACCGCGTTTTTGAATAATCGAAATAAAATCATTTTGTAACCACGCCGTATCCGTAATCACATCCGCCGCGGATTTGCCATGAATTTTCGCATGATAAAAATCCGGGTATTGCGTCGAGGAATGATTTCCCCAAATCGTCATTTGCGTGACAGCCGTCACATCAACGCCCGCCTTGATCGCCAGTTGCTTTCTCGCACGCAATTCATCGAGTGTTGTCATCGCATAAAACCGATCGCGCGGCACATCCGGTGCATTATTCATCGCGATTAAACAATTGGTGTTGCAGGGATTTCCCACGACAAACACACGCACATCGTCTGCCGCCTGATCGTTAATGGCGCGCCCCTGTGTCGTAAACACCTTGCCATTAATTTTTAATAAATCCGAACGCTCCATGCCATCCTTGCGTGGCACGGCACCGACCAGAATGGCCCAGTTCACATCGCGCATCGCTTCATTTACATCCGACGTGCAAACCACATTTTTTAACAAGGGAAACGCACAATCATCAAGCTCCATGGCAACACCCCGAAGACTCGGCAACGCCGGTTCCAGTTCCAGTAATTGCAAATCGATTTCGGTATCGGGACCGAGCATTTGTCCGGAGGCAATTCGAAAGATCAACGCATAACCAATTTGTCCGGCCGCACCGGTCACTGCCACTTTAACCCGTTTTTTCATTTGTTTATCCCCAAAAAGAAGTGTGCGCCTATTCTACATGTGACAAAGGCAAGATGAAATGTCAGAATGCACGCCATGTTGACCATCCCGTTAAGCCTTTATATTCATATTCCCTGGTGCGTACAGAAGTGCCCCTATTGCGACTTTAATTCGCATACGGCACAACAAACCCTGCCTCATGATTTATACGTAAAAACCCTGCTTGCAGACCTTGATGACTACGTTGATTATCTGGAAAATCGCCCGATTGTGAGTCTTTTTTTTGGCGGCGGCACGCCCAGTTTATTCCCGCCTCAAGCGATTGAAAAAATTCTCAAAGGCATTCGGGAACGGGTGGAATTAACCGACACGGTTGAAATCACACTGGAAGCCAATCCCGGCACGGTGGATCATGCCCGTTTTTCGGGATTTCGCGAGGCGGGCATCAATCGTCTGTCGATTGGCATCCAGAGTTTACAGGATGAAAAGTTGCGCGCACTCGGACGCATTCATGATCGCGATCATGCGCGGCTTGCGATTGAAGCGGCCCGTCTCGCCGGTTTTGATAATTTTAATCTGGATTTAATGCACGGTCTTCCCGGGCAATCGATTAGTGATGCACTGGATGATATTCAGGATGCGCTCGCCTTTCAACCGCCGCATTTGTCCTGGTATCAACTGACGATTGAACCCAATACGCTTTTTCATAAGAAGCCCCCCGTTTTGCCAAAGGATGATACGTTGTGGGCCATTCAGGAACAGGGTCAGTCTCTTCTGCAGGAAGCCGGTTTAAATCAGTATGAAATTTCAGCCTTCGCCAAACCCGGACATGCCTGTCTGCACAATGTGAATTACTGGGAATTTGGGGATTACCTTGGCATCGGTGCGGGCGCTCACAGCAAACTCACGGACACAAAAAATCAACGCATCACACGTCTCGCCCAATTAAAAAATCCACGCGATTATTTGAATCCTGCCAAAAATCGCACCGCCTCATCCATCCTCCTCTCTGAAAAAGATCTTTGTTTTGAATTCATGTTGAATGCCTTGCGTTTAAAAAATGGCGTGCCTGCGGATTTATTCACAGCACGCACCGGCCTGTCGCTTGAGAAACTTGAACCGGCCTTGAGTCTCGCAAAAGAAAAAAAATGGATGGTGAATGAGAAAAATCGTTTGTGCGCGACGGAGCTCGGGTTGCGGTTTTTGAATGATGTGATCGGGTTGTTTTTGCAGGAAAAGTAAAGTTAGCTGCATTTTACTGCATGTTAGCCACAACTTGCTGAACTTTACTGAGAAATTATATGCAACCTATTGATTAATAAAGAAAATTTACGCGACTCGCGCAGCAAGTTGAGTCGCGATTTTTGTAAGTTTATGATTAATAAGGAAATTTTATTTTCTGCTGCTTTTCGGAATTAACACAAAAACTGCCCGCAAACCGGATCCAGCAAGTGGTAGGAAATACCTAACGCAATGAGGCTCGGGTTTTTAACCACGGAATTACTGTAACGCACAGTGGTATACGAGAGATCCGCCACCCAGTTTTGGCTGATGTCATAACTGACCCCCAACCCCGCCGCCGGACGAAATCCGGTTGCTGTGGTGGTCGGCTGTGCAACGCCCTCCACCTTGCCCGTCGTTTTGGTATACATGTACGCAAACCCCAGCTTGGCAAATAGCCCAAAACCGGAATCCGCCAACGGAAGAATCCCCTTGCCCAGCAAATCAAAACTGCCCGCGCGGGTTTTGAGATTATTCGAAATGATCGTCGTTTGATAGGTCATCGATGAATAATACGTAAAACCCCCTTCGATCGCCGCATACGGATTAAAGTTGTAACCTGCGAAAAGACGGGTGCCCACACCGGTGCCTTGCGGTTTCACCATGACATTCACGCCCGGGGCAATCGCGATTGTCTGATTTTGACCATTCAAATTGGATTGACCCACCATTAATCCAAAATAACCACCCTGATCCACCGCATGCGCTGCACTCATCACGCCAGCCAGCGTGGCTATCAGGCTCACTTTTTTTATCCCGTTATTAAAAATCATTCTGAAATCCTCTTCAATCAATCCGTCGATTGTAAAGCCTGACAAGACAAAGTCCAGCAGCAAATTACGCTTTCACAAATTGCAATTCCCAAATATCACGGCCTGACTGGTGACCCCGTTCTTCGAACTTTGTGATCACAGGACGCTGCGACGAGCGATCGGCATACTCACCGGGCGCTTTACTATTTTTTAATTCAGGAATAGCAGACAACACCCTCATCATCTGTTCTGCATAATGTTGCCAGTCAGTGGCGAGATGAATCATGCCGTTTTTTTTCAATCGCGAAAGAACGAGCTTCACGAAATTGTCCTGAATCAAACGACGCTTGTGATGTTTGCGTTTGGGCCAGGGATCGGGAAAAAAAATTTGCACGACATCAAGGCTTTCTTCCGGAATACACTGCTGTAAAACTTCCACAGCATCCGCATAATACACTCGAATATTCGAGAGTTCCGCCATTTCAACAGCAGCCAGCAAACTGCCGACACCTGGCAAATACGTTTCAATTCCAATAAAATTTTCTGCAGGATATGATTTCGCCATTTCAAACAGAGACTTGCCTGAACCAAAACCAATTTCAAGATGGGTTTTAGCCTTACGCTCAAAAACAGTGGAAAAATCAATAACGCCATCTTGCAAATTTAATCCGGCACGCGGCAACATCACATCCAGCGCACGTTTTTGCGCATCGGTCAGGCGCCCATCACGGCGCACAAAACTGCGGACTCGCCGCAACGGAAAGGTTGTCATCACGAAAATTCACTCTTGTTTTTTTTGAGCACATCGCCTATCACATTTTGTTTAATCTGCGACAATTGACTTTCAAGTTCAACAGGATATTTTTTTTCATGCGGACTTTTTTTAAATAAATTAACTTCACGCAATGTACGTTCACGCATCGCATGAATGGATTCGGGCAACATCACACGCTGACCTTGTCGAAAAACCGGCTGCAGCAAATCAACATGCGGCGCATCCGACGACATACCGTGATCCACATCATAAATCACATCCCGGAGCGGAACGCCATCTTGCATAAAACGCCGCACCTGATGGATACCGGGATTGGATACCTTGAGCATTTGTTCGGAGAGTTTTATTTTATATTCCCACTGACCGTGTTCATCACGTAATGCCGATAATTTATAAACCCCGTCCAGCGCCGGTGTATCAAACGCCGCGACAAGATGCGTACCGACACCCCACACAGAAATCGCCGCACCGTCTTTTTTAAGTTGTTTAATGCTTTCTTCATCGAGATTATTACTCGCAATGATTTTCGTCTCAATCAATCCGGCCTCATCCAGCAGTTTTCGCGCTGTTTGACTGAGGGTTGCCATATCGCCGGAATCCAGACGAATGCCGAGCAGTTTATGCCCTTTTTCATGGAGTGCCTTGCCAATCGCAATGGCATTTTTGACACCCTGAATCGTGCTGTACGTATCCACCAATAAAACACAATTATCCGGCATGACACTCGCATACGCTGAAAAAGCCGTTTTTTCATCGGAAAAAACCGTGACCCAGCTGTGGGCATGCGTGCCTGACACCGGAATGCCGAATTGTTTGCCCGCCAGCACATTGGAGGTCGCAGTCACCCCGCCGATATAGGCCGCACGACTCGCAGACAATGCACCATCGGGCCCCTGGGCGCGTCGCAATCCAAATTCGAGAACCGAATCCCCCATGGCTGCCTCACAAACACGCGAGGCTTTGGTCGCAATGAGTGTCTGAAAATTAATGATATTCAGGAGCGTGGATTCCATCAGCTGGCATTGAAGCAAGGGTCCTCTCACACGCAATAAAGGTTCCTGCGGAAAGACCAGAGTGCCCTCGGGGATCGCATCGATATCGCAGGAAAATCGCAGTGTCGCGAGATAATCCAGAAAATCGGGGGTAAAAAGAGGGTTGCCATTCGGCGCGTTCAATCCTCGCAAATACGCCAGATCCGACTCGCTAAAGTGCCAGTGTTCCAGAAATTCAACCACGGTTTGAAGACCCGCCGCCACGGAATAATGGCCCTTGAACGGCTGGTTTCGAAAAATCAGATGAAACACCGCTTCGCGCTCATGGATGCGAAGCTTCCAGTAGCCAAAAGCCATCGTCAGCTGGTATAAATCAGTCAATAAAGGAGAAATCACCGGGTTTGTCCACCACATAATTATCACAAAATGGCTACAATTCAATTGCCAGCGGCATTATACTGCAAACCATGATTACTCTTGAACACATTAGTAAAAATTATATGACCCGAACCGGTGCCATCCCGGCACTTTCGGATGTAAGCTTGACGGTCAGGGCGGGTGAAATTTATGGCATTATCGGCCAGAGTGGGGCGGGCAAAAGCACGCTGATTCGCTCCGTCAATTTGCTGGAAAAACCGGATAGCGGCAAGGTCATTGTCGATCGGGCCGAATTGACTGCCCTCCCACCGCTCGCGTTACGCATGGCGCGTCGCAACATTGGCATGATTTTCCAGCATTTCAATTTATTAAATTCACGTACCGTCTATGACAATGTCGCGCTGCCACTTGAGCTTGCCGGTCAAAACAGACAAGACATTGCAACATCCATTCATCCACTGCTCGAGCTCGTCGGTCTTCATGATAAAAAAAATCAGTATCCCGCCCAGTTGAGTGGCGGACAAAAACAGCGGGTCGCCATCGCGCGAGCACTCGCCTCGAAACCAAAAGTGCTTTTGTCCGATGAAGCAACGTCGGCACTCGATCCTGAATCGACGAGCCACATTCTCGATTTATTGAAAAAACTTCGCGACACGCTGGATTTGACCATTCTTCTGATTACGCACGAAATGTCTGTAATCAAGGCCTGCTGCGATCGCGTCGCGATTTTACAGCAAGGTGCGTTGATTGAAGAAAATGAAGTCGGTGAATTTTTCGCGCATCCCAAAACGCCGGTTGCCAAAAAATTTATTGTGTCATCGATCAAACAGATCCTGCCTGCCGTGATTGCTGAAAAACTGGTTCAGGAAGAACGGCCCAACTTTCACCCCGTGCTGCGATTGTGGTTTTTTGGCGGAGCTGCGACCCAGCCTGTCATGGCGCAATTGATGAATCAGTTTAATTTACGCATTAATATTTTACAGGCCAATGTCGAATACATTAAAAAACATGCAATGGGCATTACGACACTGGCGATTGATGGTGATAAACAGAATCTTGCCGCGGGCATTCAACATCTGAAGCAATCCGGCATTCAAGTCGAGGTCCTCGGTCATGTCCCAAACGATATTATCCCTTTTGCCTGATGCCACATTCGAAACTGTTTATATGGTGCTGGTTTCCAGTATACTGGCGACGCTCATCGGGTTACCGCTCGGAACCGTGTTATATATCACGCGTCAAAAAAATATTCTGGAAAACCCGGTCATTCATCACATTTTGTCAAGCCTTGTGAATATGACCCGCTCCATTCCCTTCGTCATTTTAATGATTGCGGTGATTCCGTTTACCCGTTTGCTGGTCGGTTCATCGATCGGCACAGCGGCTGCCATTGTGCCCCTGAGTCTCGCCGCCATGCCGTTTCTTGCGCGCATCGTCGAAAATGCACTGCTTGAAGTGAATACCGGACTCATCGAGGCAGCCATTGCCATGGGCGCTTCCGTCTGGCAAATTATTTTAAAAATACTGCTTCCGGAAGCCTTGCCCGGTATCATCAATGGATTGACACTGACGGTGATCAGTCTGATTGGTTATTCTGCCATGGCGGGCGCTGTCGGTGGCGGAGGTTTAGGCGATCTCGCGATTCGTTACGGGTATGAACGGTTTGATGCGAGCGTCATGCTCGTCACCATCGTCATCATGATTGTTCTCGTACAACTCGTGCAATACACGGGCGATAAAATGGCAAAACGACTGGCTCATACAAGACATTAAAGGGAAGGTGACTGATATGTTAAAAAAATTAAAAATACTGCTGCTGCTTGCAAGCTTCATCGGATTAGCGGCCTGTGGCTCACACGATAAAAACGTTTTGAAAGTCGGAACCATTTCAGGTCCCGAAACAGAACTCATGGAAGTTGCAAAAGAGACGGCCAAAACAAAATATGGCCTTGATATCAAAATCATCGAGTTTACGGATTATATTCAACCGAATGCCGCCCTGAGTGATGGCAGTATCGATGCGAATATGTTTCAGCATCAACCCTACCTTGACCAGCAAGTCAAAAACCATCATTACGCATTAATTGCAATTGGCAAAACGTTTGTCTTTCCGATGGGCATTTATTCCAGAAAAATAAAAACCCTGAATGATCTGCCGATGAAAGCAACGATCGGTATTCCGAATGATCCGAGCAATGAAGGCCGTGCGTTATTATTATTGGAAACAGCCGGCATCATTACGCTGAAAAATCAAAACGACCTGTTTGCAACACCGGCCGATATAAAAACCAATCCCAAACAACTCCGGTTTAAGGAACTGGATGCAGCCCAACTTGCACGCAGTTTGCAGGATGTCGATGCCGCTGTGATTAATACCAATTACGCGGTTCCAGCCGGGCTCTCTCCGACCAAAGATGCCGTTTTTCACGAAGGACCGGATTCACCCTACGCCAATATTATTGTCATTCGCGCGAATGAACAAAATGATCCGCGCATGCAGCAACTGGTCTCCGCTTTTCAGTCTGTTGAAGTGATCAATGCAGCGAAGAAAATTTTTAACGACCAGGCCATACCTGCATGGTAAGCTATCTTTTTCAACTGAATGAGAGGGATGTGCGAATATGATGGATATGAAAAAATTAAGCCTGATCAGTCTTTGCGTACTAGCCACCAGTTGTGCTACCCACCTGTCGAACAATCAGCCGACGGCGAAGCTCGATGCAAAATATACCAATGGCAGTGCCGATCAATTGTTTAATACCGGTGAAAAATATGCAAAAGGCATTGGCGTGACACGCAATTATGCGGAAGCCGCCGATTATTATCGGGGCGCGGCAGAAAAAGGCAATGCCAAAGCGCAATATGCACTCGGGTATATGTATCGTACCGGTCATGGTGTGACGCGCGATTACAATACGGCAGCACAATGGTTTGAGCGCGCTGCGGCCCAGGGTAATTCCGATGCCCAATACAGTCTGGGTGTGCGTTACATGCTGGGACAAGGCACCGCGCAAGACAATTCAAAAGCATTGCAATGGTTTGAAAAAGCCGCCAACCAGGGCAATCCTTATGCCGAAAATCAATTGGGTTTCATGTATGCGGCAGGCAAAAATGTTCCGCAAAATTATGGAACTTCCATGCAGTGGTATCAAAAAGCAGCGGACAAGGGTCTCGCCAGCGCACAATATAATCTGGCTCTGATGTATGCAAACGGCATTGGCACACCGGTGGATAAAGCCAAAGCAAAACAATTGTTTGCCATGGCGGCTTCCAAGGGATTTGATCCGGCGAGGCAAGCAACGGAACAGAATTAATGCACATTGCTCGCAAGCGCTTTGGTCAGCATTTTTTAACTGACAAACAGGTCATTCAGCGCATTGTCGATGCGATCATACCCCTGCCCGATCAGCATCTGGTTGAGATCGGGCCAGGGCAAGGCGCATTGACCTTGCCTGTCTTAAAAAAAGCCGGAAAACTGGATGTCATTGAACTCGATCGCGATTTAATTCCACTCTTGAAAACACGTTGCAAGGAAAAAGGTGATCTGACTGTTTATCAGGCGGATGCACTCGAATTTGATTTCAATCAATTAATAGTGGATGGACAACCCCTGCGTCTTATCGGGAATTTACCGTATAACATTTCAACGCCGCTGGTTTTTCATTTATTAAATTATGCGCCGCACATTCGTGACATGCATTTTATGCTGCAAAAGGAAGTGGTGGACCGGATGAGTGCACGCGCTGGCACCCCTGCCTATGGACGGTTGAGCATCATGGTGCAATATCATTGCCGTGTCACTTCGTTATTTAATGTGGATCCGACTGCATTTGATCCTCCGCCCAAAGTGGATTCCAGTATTGTGAAACTGGTGCCCCATCGTGAATTTCCATATCGGGCGACAGATTATTCGCATTTCGCCCTGCTCGTTAAAACTGCTTTTGCTCATCGACGAAAAACATTGCGTAATTGTTTGCGTGATGTGGTCAGTGATGAACAGTGGGAAGTAGCACATCTGGATTCAAAATTGCGGCCAGAGCAGCTGAGCCTCGGTGACTATGTCAAGTTAAGCAATTTGCTGGTGGGAAAATAATGTCGACGTATGTCATAGGGGACCTTCAGGGTTGTTTTTTTGCGCTGGAAAATTTACTCGAGAAAATTCATTTTAATTCAGATCACGATATTTTATGGTTTACAGGTGATCTCGTGAATCGTGGTCCAGAATCGCTTGAAACCTTGCGTTTTGTCAAACAACTCGGGAAACAGCAGCGTGTCGTGCTGGGCAATCATGATTTGCATTTATTGGCTGTGGCAGAGGGTGCTCATGGTGGCTGGCCGGATGATACATTAACACCGATTTTAGAAGCGAGTGATCGTGCAGAATTAATGGACTGGTTACGGCATCAGCCTTTATTGCATCATGATGAAGTTTCAGGTTTTGTGATGGTTCATGCGGGACTTGCTCCCGACTGGGATTTATCACTTTCGAAAAAACTGGCAGCAGAAGTCGAAGCGATTCTTCAAAGTGATCAGCGAATGGATTTTTTTCATCACATGTATGGGAACACACCTTCTGCCTGGCATGAAAATTTAACGGGATGGGATCGTATTCGCTGCATTGTGAATTATTTAACACGCGCGCGGTTTTGTCATCCGGACGGGTCACTTGAATTAAAAACAAAAGAAAATGTGCGAGAAGATCAGACGGATCTTGTGCCGTGGTTTAAATTACCTGATCGACGCAGTAAAAATCTGGATATTGTATTTGGTCATTGGGCGGCGTTGGGTGGTGTGACAAACACACCGCATGCGTTTGCGCTGGATACGGGGTGTGTGTGGGGATATTCGTTAACGGCGATGCGGTTGGAAGATCGGGCGTGTTTTAGTGTGGGGTGTAAATAACGGATTCACGTCATATATGGCGTAGATGGCAAGGTTCCCCCCTTCCTTTCCTTCCCCCACAAAACGGGGGGAAGGGACCCACGGTAGCAGAATTAATATAATTTCAGGCAAAGCTCTTCAAGATCAAAATAAAAAAGGGACCCACGGTAGCAAATCCATAACAACTATCGAGGTTTTTTTACTTTAAAACTAAAATGCCAGATCGAGCGCTTAAACCTTTTTTACATTAAAACTGAAATGCCAGATCGAGCGCTTAAACCTTTTTTACATTAAAACTGAAATGCCAGATCAAGAACTTGAGATTTTTTATCTTTATAAATTACCTGCAAATTATGTCATTTCTGCTACCGTGGGTCCCTTCCCCCCGTTTTGTGGGGGAAGGAAAGGAAGGGGGGAACGTTTATTAGCACAAAGATCCCATATCACTTCCATTACATTATTCATTTGTTGCAATACTTCATTATTCCAAAAGCGCTGTACTCTGTAGCCTTGTGTTTCTAACCAGCGCGTTCTTTCATTATCATATTCAATTTGTTCGTTGTGTTACCCACCATCAACTTCTATTATCAACCTGTTTTCATGACAAACAAAATCAACAATGTATTTCCCCATGGGAACCTGTTTTCGAAAATACAACCCCCCAATTTGTTTACGACGTAACTGCTGCCACAATTTTATTTCAGCATCGCTCATTTTTTTCCTGAGATTGCGTGCAAACATAATTTTATTTTTAAGCAAGGTTCCCCCTTCCTTTCCTTCCCCCACAAAACGGGGGGAAGGGACCCACGGTAGCAGAATTAATATAATTTCAGGCAAAGCTCTTCAAGATCAAAATAAAAAAGGGACCCACGGTAGCAGATATGGAATAATTCACAGGTAAAGCTTTAAAGATAAGTTTTTAAAAATAAAAACTCTGAAAAAACACATTGGACTTGCTACGATTGTATGCAAACATTTAAGCAAGGTTCATCTCTGCCGCGACGATACGTCTGTCCAACACCACCATCTCACACGCATACGGATTTTTTTCATCCGCCGGATGCAAGAAACATTCCACTTCATTCCATTCATCGGAATTTAATTCCGGAAAAAAAGTATCTGCCGAAAAAGTATGGTGCACTCTGGTGAGATAAATTCGATCGGAAAGCGGTAACATCTGTCGATATAAATCCGCGCCGCCAATCACACAAATTTCATCAGCATCCTGGACAACATCCAACGCATCCTGAATCGAATGGACAATCACACAGCCTTCGGATTTGAAATTTAAATCATGCGTGATAACCACATTCATGCGTCCAGGTAGCGGACGACCGATGGATTGATGAGTCTTGCGTCCCATGAGAACGGGTTTCCCCAGGGTGATCTGTTTGAAGTGTTGCAAATCAACGGGTAGATGCCACAGGAGTTGGTTGTCTTTTCCAATCGCACGGTTTTCTGACATGGCAACGACAATGGAAATACGCAATGTCAGAAAACTCCTGCCTGATATTATTTACTATTACGCCTCAACTTCTTTCATACTGAGACGAATACGGCCCTGCTTGTCAATTTCAAGAACCTTGACTTTCACGACCTGTCCTTCGGCCAGCTTGTCAGTGACTTTCTCAACCCGTTCTTTGGTAATTTGAGAAATATGCACAAGACCCTGCTTGCCCGGCAAAATGCTGACGAAAGCACCAAAATCTGCGAGCTTCACCACCGTGCCTTCATAAATTTCACCGATCGCAACTTCCGCCGTCAAAAGCTCAATACGACGAATCGCTTCTTCACATGCCGCCAGATCAGCCGCGGCGACTCGCACTTCACCATCATCACTGATATCAACGACTGTACCGGTTTCTTCGGTAAGCGCACGAATGGTGACACCCCCCTTGCCAATCACATCACGGATTTTATCGGTTGGAATACGCATGTTTAAAATGCGGGGCGCATACGCAGACATTTCGGTGCGCGCTTTTGATATCGTGCGGTTCATGATGTCAAGAATGTGCAGACGACCCGTATGCGCCTGCTCCAGCGCTTCTCGCATAATTTCTTCAGTGATGCCATTGATCTTGATGTCCATCTGTAAGGCTGTCACGCCCTGTGCCGTACCTGCTACCTTGAAATCCATGTCGCCCAGATGATCTTCATCACCCAGAATGTCCGTCAATACCGCAAAACGTTCACCTTCTTTCACCAGACCCATCGCAATACCGGCAACGTGCGCACGTGTAGGTACACCCGCATCCATCAGGGCAAGACTGCTGCCACATACACTCGCCATGGAACTCGAGCCATTGGATTCGGTGATTTCAGAAACCACCCGAATCACGTAAGGAAATTCTGTCGGCAAGACTGCCTTGACACCGCGCTTGGCCAAATTGCCATGGCCTATTTCGCGACGCTTCGGGCTGCCAACAAACCCCACTTCGCCAACCGAGTAGGGAGGGAAATTATAATGCAACATAAAGCTTTCTTTATGTTCGCCTTCGAGCGCATCAATCGTCTGTGCATCCCGCTCGGTGCCAAGCGTTGCAACCACCAGCGCCTGTGTTTCGCCACGCGTAAAGAGAGCTGAACCATGCGTACGGGGCAACACACCGACCTGAACAGAAACAGGACGAACCGTTCGGGTATCACGACCGTCAATACGTGGTTTGCCTGACAGAATCTGGCCGCGAACAACCGTGCTTTCCAGCTGTTTGAAAATGGTTTTGATGCTTTCTGCCCAAAGAGCTTCATCTTCGGCATTCTCAGGCAGTAACGCATCCAGCACACGGTCACGTGCATCGGAAAGAGCATCTTGCCGCTCACGCTTGTCCCGTAGCTGATACGCCTTTTCAATGTCTGCGCCAATGTAATCAGCAACGCGCTTCTGAAGTGTCACATCGGCTGCGGGCGCTTCCCAGTTCCAGGAAGGCTTGCCCGCTTCCCTGACCAGATCTTCAATGGCCTGAATAGCGGTCTGCATTTCTCGATGCGCATAAACAACCGCACCCAGCATGACCGATTCCGGTAATTCCTTTGCCTCGGATTCCACCATCAGTACCGCATCGCGCGTACCCGCCACGACCATATCCAGATCAGAAGACTCCAGTTGGGAAAAAGTCGGATTCAACAGAAAGGCACCGTTTTGATAGCCAACACGGGCTGCACCCAATGGACCCATAAAAGGCATGCCGGATAATGACAGGGCAGCCGAAGCACCGAGCAACGCCGGAATATCCGGATCAATTTCCGGATTCATGGAAAGCACGGTGGCAATGACTTGTACTTCAGAGTTAAACCCTTTGGGAAACAGCGGACGGACAGGTCTGTCGATCAATCGGGACGTTAATGTTTCTTTTTCGCTGGGTTTCGCTTCACGCTTGAAATAACCGCCAGGAATTCGGCCCGCGGCATAGGTGCGCTCCTGGTAGTTAACCGTCAGGGGGAAGAAATCGCGCTCATCGCTCGAACTTTCCACGCCGACTGCCGTTACCAGCACCACCGTATCGTCCATGGTTACCATGACAGCGGCTGTAGCCTGTCGCGCGACGATCCCGGTCTCAAGGGTGACTGTGTGATCGCCGTATTGAAATGTTTTTTTGACTGCTGCCACGGGCATGTATCCTATTTTAAGGTTAAGAAGTGTGAAGACAGGATTTAAAAACTACCCGCGCAGATCCAGCTTTTGAATCAGATCACGGTATCGCGCCAGGCTAACGCGCTTCAAATAATTCATCAGCTTACGACGTTGGCTCACCAGTTTGGTCAGCCCGTGACGTGTGTGAAAATCGTGTGGATTGGCCTTCATGTGCTGCGTCAAATAAACAATGCGCGCAGTCAATAATGAAATCTGTACTTCGGATGATCCGGTATCATTCGCAGAACGCTCGTGCGTTTTAACGATGTCTGCTGTAGCAGCGGCTGTTAATGCCATGTATAAAACTCCTATAACACTCTCAAATAACGTTCATTTATAAAACTCAGGTCGCGTATTGTAACGGGGTGATCGGTTTTGGACAAGCGTCTTCTGCTGTTTTCCTAATCATCTGAAACCAGACGCTTTGGCGAAACCCGCCCACCCTCCAGTACCTCGCCAATCCCCATAAATTGATCGTGCTCTGAAAAGAGTCGAACGAGGCCATCAAACGGCAACTCCGGGACGCTGACAGCCTGCCCGGTCCGCACATAAAAACTGCCGGAAGCCGATAATTGAATGCGGGGGAGGTGACTGACGGAACTGTCGATGGGTAAAAGACACCGCATCAATCCATCCGGTCCCGCTTCACTGGCAATGCCTTCAAGCTCACTTAATTCATACATTTTATTTTGTTGGTAGGGAGAAACAGCCACGCGGCGAAGGCCCGTCACATAGGCGCCACAACCGAGCCTCTCGCCAATATCTTCAACGAGTGTGCGAATATACGTTCCCTTGCTGCAATGCACATCAAAAACAAAAGACGCTTCCGTACAGGAAATCAACCGGCATGCGTGAATAAAAACAGCACGCGCCTGTCGCTCCACCGAAAGACCCTGTCGCGCCAATGCATATAATGGCTTGCCCTTGTATTTCAGGGCAGAAAACATCGGCGGAATCTGTTCAATGCGCCCGACAAAATGCGTCAGAACGTTTTTAATTTTTTCAGCATCCACATCCACAACGGGTCGGGTTTCGATCACATCCCCCTCTGCATCGCCCGTCGTTGTTTTGATACCAAGGCGCACCTCGGTCAGATACTGTTTATCTGAATCCAGCAAAAATTGCGACAGTCTGGTCGCCGCTCCAAAACAAAGCGGCAACATGCCCGTTGCCAGTGGATCAAGGCTTCCGGTATGTCCCGCTTTTTTAGCGCCAAACAACCGTTTGATACGTTGCAGTGCGCCATTGGACGAAAAATGCAGCGGTTTATCCAGCAACAAAATACCGTTAATTTTTTTTAAGACAGGCTTCATGAAAGTGAACTGTTTTTAATGATGTGTTATTGGGAGTTATTCTTTTTCAGGGCATTATTAATTAATGACGTAATACGGCTGCCGCGAACGCTCGAATCGTCATAAATAAATTTTAATTCCGGCGTCACGCGTAACTCGACTGCATTGGCCAATTCATAACGCAAAAATTTGGCCGCATTATTTAACGCAACCAACACCCGGCTTGCATTGTCTTCTTCCAGCACACTCACGAATATTTTTGCCGAGGCAAGATCATGAGAAACATTCACACCTGTCAGCGTAATCATCCCAAGATGCAGATCGGTCGCTTCTCTCTGGATGATTTCCGCCAGCGTCGTTTGAATTAAATCATTTATGCGCTGTTCACGCTTGAACCCTTTCGCCATTATAATACTCTTTTTACTTCTACTCTTTCGAAGACTTCGATTTGATCGCCCACTTTAATATCGTTATAACTCTTCACGCCAATACCACACTCCATGCCATGACGCACTTCGGAAGCATCTTCCTTGAATCGACGCAAGGATTCGAGGGACCCTTCAAAAACAACAATATTGTCGCGCAAGACGCGAATAGGATTGTTACGGCGCACGGTACCTTCCAGTACCATACAACCTGCAATCGCACCGATTCTCGATGAACGGAACACTTCACGCACTTCGGCAAGACCGACAATTTTCTCGTGAATTTCCGGTGCCAGGAATCCGCTGATCGCACGTTTCACTTCATTGATCACATCATAAATAATGCTGTGATAATGCAAATCAACATTTTCAGCTTCAATCAATTTGCGCGCTTCATTATTGGCACGCACATTAAACCCGATCATGATGGCATTGGATGCAAGCGCGAGATTGACATCCGACTCACTGATTCCCCCCACCGCACTCGACACAATTTTCACCCTGACTTCCGGTGTGGCCAATTCGGAGAGCGCCTGTGACAAGGCTTCGGCAGAACCCTGAACATCCGCTTTCAATACGATATTCAGTGCGCGCTCTTCCTTGTCATCGCTGCCCATGCGTTGCAAAATGTTTTCCAGTTTCGATGCATTCTGTTTCGCAAGTTTTACTTCACGGAATTTGCCTTGTCGGTAAAGCGCCACTTCACGCGCCCGACGTTCATCTTCCACTACAATAAATTCATCCCCTGCATTCGGTGTGCTGGACAACCCGAGAATTTCAACCGGAATCGACGGACCGGCACTGTCCACCTGCTTGCCTGCTTCATCAGACAAGACACGCACACGGCCATATTCAAAACCGGCCAGTACCAGATCACCTTTTCGTAATGTTCCCTGTTGAACAAGCAGACTCGCAACGGCACCCCGACCTTTATCGAGGCGTGACTCAATGACCACACCGCGCGCAGGCGTATCAATAATCGCCTTCAAATCCAGCACTTCCGCCTGAATCAGAATGGAATCCAGCAATTGATCGATATTTTGCCCGGTTTTGGCCGAAATGGGGACAAACATGGTCTCGCCGCCCCACTCTTCCGGAATAAGACCATGCTTTGACAGATCATTACGAACACGATCCAGATCCGCTTCCGGTTTATCGATCTTGTTGACAGCCACAATCATGGGAACCTCTGCGGCTTTGGCATGATTGATGGCTTCTGTGGTTTGTGGCATGACACCATCGTCTGCTGCCACGACCAGAATAACAATGTCGGTTAATTTTGCACCGCGTGCACGCATCGCCGTAAAGGCCGCATGACCCGGTGTATCCAGAAATGTCACCACACCCTTGGGGGTTTCGACATGGTAGGCACCAATATGCTGGGTAATGCCACCGGCTTCAAGCGCTGTCACTTTCGTTCGGCGAATATAATCCAGCAAGGATGTTTTACCATGATCCACGTGTCCCATAATGGTAACGACAGGCGCACGGGATACCTTCTCGCCCCTCGCTTCCGTGTCTTTGGAGAGTGATTCTTCAAGCGCGTAGGAACTGATCAATTTAGTCTTGTGGCCCATTTCTTCCACCACCAATATGGCGGTTTCCTGGTCAATCACCTGATTGATCGTCACCATGGCGCCCATTTTCATCATGACCTTGATCACTTCAGCGGCCTTGACTGACATCTTTTGTGCGAGATCCGCGACCGTAATCGTTTCCGGAATACCCACTTCATGAACAATGGGAGCGGTTGGACGTGTAAACGCCTGGACCTGCACCTGCTGGGCCAGCCTGCGCGCCTTGTGTCGGCCGCCGCGACGTCGACGATCACTGCCATCTTCATCCTCTTCCCGAAAAGCTATACTGATCGGAGCCGCTTTTTTACCAATAAGCGCTTCATACTGGCGACCCACATCCCGATCATTCCGCCCTTTCTTTCGCTTTTTATGACGATCGTCTTCCGACTCGATCCGGGTTTCATGTCCGCGTTTTTCTTTGGCCCGTTTGGCTGCCGCATCCGCTGAAGGCTGTTCTTTTTCGACAACACCTTCTGCTTTGGCCGCGGGCTCGACAACCGTTTCCAAAGCAGGTTGTTCTGTCGTCACGACAGGTGACAGGGAATCTTCTGCCGCGGGAGGTGCTACCACCGGAGAAAGCGTTTCCTCGGGTGAAACGTCCGGCTGACCGGTCGCTGTGTCGATCAATGTATCCTGCTCTTCCGGCGTACGTTTGATGTAAGTGCGCTTTTTACGAACCTGAACGCTAATGGTCTTGCGAGCCCCCTGGGAACCTGCCACCTTGATTTCGCTGGTTTTTGCCCTGCGAAGAATAATTTTTTCGGGCGCCACATTTTTTTTCGCGCCATGATGCTGCTGCAGATAGCGAAGCAATTTCTGTTTTTCTTCTTCACTGACAATATCGTCAATGCCCTTGATTTTGATCCCGGCATCCTTGAACTGCATCAACAAACGCTCGGGGGCCGCGCCAATGTCAACAGCCAACTGTTTGACCGACACACCGTGCGCCTTTACATTTTTCACTGCTTCTTTTTTCTCAACTACAGCAGATACCTGATTTCTTGGCATCGCGCCTCCTCAGTCAGCATGATCTGTTTGATCAAACCATGGTTTACGGGCTGTCATAATCAACTCGGCCGCTTTCTCTTCGTTTATTTCACCCATTTCCAGCAAATCATCCACGGATTGTTCCGCCAGATCTTCGCGCGTGATGATACCATGATTTGCGAACATATAAGCGAGATGGCGATCCATCCCTTCCATTTCCAGCAAATCGTCGGCAGGCTCGGCTTTTTCCAGTTCCTGTTCTTCTGCAATCGCCTGGGTCAGCAACGCTGCCTTTGCACGTTCACGCAACGCCTCTACCAGCTCTTCATCAAACCCTTCAATTTCCAGCATTTCCTGAAGCGGGACATACGCGATTTCTTCGAGCGAGGCAAAACCTTCCTCTGCCAATATCTGGGCCATATCATCATCAATGCCAAGCTGTGCCTTGAAGAGTTGCAAAACATTTTCTTCTTCCGCCTCGGATTTTGCTTTCGCCTGATTTTCCGTCATGACATTTAACCGCCAGCCGGTGAGCTCAGCAGCCAGTCTGACATTTTGCCCATTACGGCCAATGGCCTGCGACAACTGGTCTTCTTTCACAGCAATATCCATGGTGTGACTGTCTTCATCCACTACAATCGAAGCCACTTCCGCCGGCGCCATCGCATTGATCACGAGCTGTGCCGGATTGTCATCCCATAAAATGATATCCACCCGTTCACCACCCAGTTCGCCGGAGACAGCCTGTACGCGTGCACCACGCATGCCCACACAGGCTCCGACCGGATCAATACGGCCATCATTGGTTTTGACAGCGATCTTGGCGCGTGAACCCGGATCGCGTGCAGCCCCTTTAATTTCAATCAGTTCCTCACCAATTTCAGGCACTTCAATCTTGAATAATTCAACCAGCATTTCCGGGCGTGTACGGCTGACAGCCATTTGCGGACCTTTGGCATCAGCGCGGATTTCATATAAATAGGCACGCAAGCGATCATTCACCCGCACCGCTTCATGAGGAATCATTTCAGAGCGCTGCAGAATGGCTTCTGCATTATTGCCAAGATCCAGTAATACAAAGTCACGCGTGACTTTCTTGATGACGCCATTCACCAGGGTTCCAAGACGTTCGCGGAAGGCACTGACCATCTGTGCACGCTCTGCCTCAAACACTTTTTGCACAATAACCTGCTTGGCCTTTTGTGCGGCAATACGGCCAAACTCCACCGATTCCATGGGTTCTTCAATATAATCACCCACCTTGACACCGGGTTTGCGTTTTTCGGCTTCAGCAAGAAGAAGACAGGTTAATCCGGGAGCGCCTTCATCCGGAGCGATCTCTTCTGCTGTCGCTTCGTCGATAACAAGCCAACGTCGGACGGTATGGTATTCGCCCGTCTTTCGGTTAATCGTGACCTTCACGTCAATCTCTTCACCGGCGCGCTTTTTGGTTGCCATTTCCAAAGCCGCTTCAATTGCCTGAAAGATAACGTCGGCCTCCACCCCTTTTTCGTTGGATACCGCTTCAACCACCAATAAAATTTCTTTGTTCATAGCGCCAGCCTCATTCGAGATTTACACAAGCTCCAGTGAAAGCTTCATTCCAGATCGGGAATGACTCTCGCCTTTTCAATGCCGGAAAAAGGCAGAACAATTTCTTCTGTGTCCGTTAACAGATGAATATCATCCACCTCATCGACCCGTTGTAAAACCCCCACAAAATTTCGCTGATTATTGAGCGGGTTACACAAACGAACCTTAATCCGACTGCCAATAAACTTTTTAAATTGCGCAATGCCAAACAGGGGGCGATCCAGCCCCGGCGAGGAAATTTCGAGATCATATTCCCCCGAAACAGGATCTTCCACATCCAGCATGGCGCTGACCTGATGACTCACCTTCGAACAATCCGCCAATGTAATGCCTGACGCATTATCGATGTAAATCCGAAACAGGGCAGAACGTCCCCGGCGCTGAAATTCACAGCCAACAAATTCATATCCCATCGCTGTGACAAGCGCTGCCAGCTGGTCCTGTAATGTCATGTCCACGGTTGCCATCGATTTTTACCTATAAAAAATGGGCATAATGCCCATTTGCGGAATCCGATGTCCTTCTAAAAAACAAAAAACCCCAGCCGGGGTTTTTTTATTTTTAAAGGTTGGTAGCGGGGGCTGGATTTGAACCAACGACCTTCGGGTTATGAGCCCGACGAGCTACCAGGCTGCTCCACCCCGCAATAAAGGTGGCATTCTATATAAAAGTGCCAGGACATTCAAGTAAAGTGTGCTGGCAATTTTATTTATTTTGAAACCTTATCGATTGCCTGATTCATTTGAGCCGCATCCACCTGACCTGGCAGAAACACGATTGCCGTCGACGGTGACGTTTTGCTCACACTGGATTTCGCAATAAAGAAAGCCGGTGTGCCAATCAATTCCAGCTGCTGCGCCAGGCGGTAATTAGCCTTCAATTGCTGGTCAACGGTGGCGGATTTCATGGCGGCTTTCAATTTATCCACATCAAGGCCCACGGTTTTCGCGATGGTATAAATGGCTTCTTCCGTCAGGGGTTCCTGTTTTGATTGCATCAACCCTTTATGAAATTCAAAATATTTTCCCTGCTCTTTTGCAGCAAGAGCGGCTCTCGAAGCCACTTCAGAGACAGGCCCACGAATCGGGAATTCCTTGAACACTATCCTGACGTTCGGGTTATTTTTAATGAGCCCGTCAATGACCGGCGTCATGTCAATACAATGCGGGCATTGATAATCGAAAAATTCCACGACGGTGATTTTGCCCTGTGGATTGCCCGCCATGGCATCATTTGCCTGATGGAACAACGCATCGGCATATTGCGGGGACGTATCCTGGGTTTTCTGGATGGTTTTCTTTGCCTGATCCATCTGTTTTTGTTGATAGCCCTGCAAGGATTGAATAATCACATCCGGATTTTGAATGAGATAATCACGCACGACATCCTGAATCTGTTTTTTTTGTGCTGCAGACATATCAACCGCCTGTGCCGCCATGCTGACTGTCATCAAACCGGCTGCAGCCAAACCCACCACTTTTCTCGTTAATTTCACCATGACTTCCTCCAAAATAACGCCAACGTAATCAAGGCCCCCAGAATAACAGAATAAAACCACCACGCAAGCATCAGCCCTTGCGAATTTTTTCAATGGCCTCCTGACGCGCGCGATCCAGCTGCTCGCCAATTTCTTTCCCTTTAAAAACAGCAGCTATTTTTTTAACATCCACGGATTTTGCAGCAAGAAAATACGTTTCAACGGTGCGGGCCGCCTCATCATTTTGGGTAATGATTCGACAAGCCAGTACAAACTGGCGCATGCGTTCTTCCCGACGAAAGGCATCCAGATCACGAAACAGGGCAATCACATTTTTTTCCTGGTCAATCGTATTGTATTGTCCAACGTATTTTGCAACCAGTAACGCGAGCTCACGGTAATCACCCGGCAGCCGATAACGATCGGATAATTCCTGAATGTCTAAAACCGTCAAATCATGCAATAACACAGCCAGACGAATGCAGGGATCGCTGGTTAGAGAAACAGCGCGCTGCAATGCCTGCACCCCTTTGCCTGATAAAACAATCGTTGGAAAAAGCTGCGGCAGCGCGGTGCAATCGGACAACACTTCAAAAAATTTTTCCGGATTTTTTTCAGTGAGCGATTTTTCCCATTCTTTCCAGACACGTTCTGGCA
Organism: Gammaproteobacteria bacterium; assembly: GCA_035478795.1. Classification (GTDB taxonomy): domain Bacteria; phylum Pseudomonadota; class Gammaproteobacteria; order DSM-16500; family DSM-16500; genus DATIJJ01. The sequence goes on from DATIJJ010000002.1 coordinate 41,762, forward strand.
CGAGAGCATCCAGTTCGCCGGAATGAACCATCTCAGTCATCAGGGCATTGGTTTCCGGCGCCACGCGAAATCCCGATTCAAAAAATCGCGCAGCAAATCGCGCGACCCGCAACACACGCACCGGATCTTCCACAAAAGCAGGTGATACATGACGCAGCCATTTATTTTCAATATCTGCCCGACCGTGATATGGATCAAAAAATTCCCCATCCGGTTTTTTGGCAATGGCATTGATGGTCAAATCACGACGAATCAAATCTTCTTCGAGCGAAACCGCTGGCGATGTATCAAATTGAAATCCGGTATAGCCGCGCCCCACCTTGCGCTCGGTGCGCGCCAGTGCATATTCCTCACCGGTTTCCGGGTGCAAAAAAACCGGAAAATCTTTCCCGACCTTGCGAAACCCCCGTTTCAGCATTTGTTCCGGTGTCGCACCCACTACCACCCAATCTTTTTCCTGCACGGGGCGACCCAGCAACTCATCGCGCACAGCGCCACCCACCAGATATATCTTCATACACTTTCCAATTGCGAATGATGGTCGATGATACCATAATGGCCCGATGAAAAATAAAAAACAGTTTTATCATGAACCCAAATTACATGGCGGAGAACGTGAAGGGCTCCTCGTTACCACGTTTGGTGCTACGGGCGAAATTGAAAATGAGGAAGGCGACATCATCCGCTGTCATATCCGCAAAAATGCCGATCCTGTTGTAACCGGCGATCGGGTTTACTGGCTGCCGGAATCGCAAGGGACCGGCGTGATTCTCGGCCATTTACCTCGAAAATCACTGCTCGCACGTCCTGAAAACGCACACCGGTTAAAACTCATTGCAGCGAACCTTGATGCCATTATTATCGTATCGGCACCGCCGCCGGTTTTATCTGAAGAAATGATTGATCGCTATCTGGTTGCGTCTGAAACCGTTAACATCCAGCCGGTGATTTTATTAAATAAAATTGACCTGCTCGATGAATCACAAAAAAACAGCGTGGAAAAACAACTGTCTGTCTGGAAAAAAACGGGTTATCCCGTGATCGGGTCCAGTACGGTTACACGCGATGGACTGATCGAACTCAATACCTTTCTGCAAAATAAAACGTGTGCTCTGGTCGGTGCATCAGGCGTTGGAAAATCATCCATTATCAGCGCTCTTTTGCCTGGATCTGTCATTCGGGTTGGCGAAGTCTCTGCAAAAGGCGCCGGCAAACACACCACCACGACCACGCATTTATATCACTTGCCAAACGGCGGTAATCTGATTGACTCACCGGGTGTCCGTGAATTTGGACTCTGGCACATGGATAAAAATGACATCCTCGCCGGATTTATTGAATTCAGACCGTTCATTCATCACTGTCAATTTCGAAATTGCCAACACGGGGCAGAACCCGGTTGCGCCATTCAGGAAGCATTAAAAACAAAAAAAATTGATGAACGGCGTTATGCGAGTTATTTAAAAATTGTGAGCAGTCTCAGGAAAAAAAAGTCGTAGCACACCGCACCGTGTGTTCAAGATGCGTCTTTTGCAGCGTGCCGGTGATCACACCACTCACACCTTTTTCAGAAAAAATAAATTTTAGTGATGCCATGACAGGATCGCTCCCCGGCATTTTTTCAAGATGGCCACTTGCAAACGCTTTTTTGATCAACACACCTTTCTGTTTTTGCGACGCATACGCAATGACAGATTGTTCATCGGTATATAATAAATTATGTGTCACCATGACGACGTCCGAATGATCTACCGCAAGCATCCCGCCATCCACTGTTTTAGTCGACATGCCATAAGCACGGAGCATACCTTTTTGTTTAAGTTTTGCGAGCGTTTCAAAAACCATTTCTTCCTTGATTAATCTGACATCATCACCATCGGAATGCACCAGCACAATATCGAGATAATCTGTTTTCAGGCGACGCAAACTGCGCTCGACACTCTGCTGAATCGCTTTCGCTGAAAAATCAAAATGCGACTGGCCATTGATATAGTCTTCGCCCACCTTGGTGCATAAAATCCAGTGGTGACGATGCGATAACAATTTTCCGAGGCGTTCCTCACTGGTGCCATAAGCCGGTGCGGTATCCAGCAAATTAATGCCGAGTGTTTCGGCGTGTGATAATAACGCCTGAATTTCACGGTCCGTCGGCAATTCAAACGGAGCAGGATATTTCACACCCTGATTACGACCGAACTTCACCGTACCAAGGCCCACGCGCGCAATTTCCAAACCCGAACTGCCCAATTGTATTTTCGGCATCATAGCAATTGATCCCACATCGGTCTTGCAAACGCCGGCATCGGCCATGCGCGCATTTCACGCATATCCGGTTTGTCCGTTTTGATATTTTCACCCTGTAAACATTGAATCACCCGTTCTGCGAGAAGCGGCGCAAACGCGAGTTTGGTGGGCCAGGTCACAATATGATTTTCAATTTCCTCGACATGACAGGAATCAGGACGCTTGCCGCCTGGTTGCATCGCTTCGGCACGACTCACCATGAATGTCGCAAACTCCACGTTTGAAAAATCAAGCCACGGAAATAATTCCTGCAATTCCTGACGCGCGAGCGCGATTTGTTCTGCCGCGTCGCGCTTCACGCCTTCCTCGGCCAATTGTCCGCCGATATACCAGGCATATTTTCCATCGGCTGTTCGATGCGTTGTAATGGTCACGCGCGGTGTCATACCTAATCCCACACAATGTGCATACACTTCATCCGAAAAATCGTGTTTCGCGATCACCATGTGTAATGGACGCAATTGCATATCAACTGATTGTCCGGTCAATTTTTTCAATATAACACCATTGCCTGCCCCTGCTGCAAAAATATATTTTTTTGCTTTCAGAAAAAGAGGCTGCATGGGCGCTGCATGAATTTCAAATGAAACAAGACGATTATGTTCATCAAATTGCAACTGATTTTCCTGAACGGGATCAATTTTAAAAATAACATCCTGATTGGGTTTCACCAGTTCGCGGATGAGTGCATGCACATCAATCACCATTTCATCCAGCGAATAAACCTGTCCTTTAAATTCCGGATGTTGAAAAATAGCGGGAAATTCCGAGTGATCCAGTGATTTAACATTACCCTTCAGTGTGAAACTTGCAAAAAAACCGGCGAGACGCGATGTCAATGCCGCAGTCGTCCAGAGATATTGGTGATGCGATAAAACCGGCACGTCCCGCAAATCAATGGGACCTTCACCGCGAAAACAGGATTGCCAGACATCGGGCATGGTCGCAATGGATTCGGAAGCCTTCGTCATGACGCCATGCAAGGCATACTTGACGCCACCATGAATAATGCCTTGTGCCTTGTGGGTCTGTTCACCCCCAAGCGTTGCCGATTCCAGCAACATCACGGAATACCCTTCCTGGCGCAATTGATTAAGTAGCCAAAGACCGGTGATGCCTCCACCGATAATGGCTATATCTGTTTCTACCGTTTTATTCATACCCTGTCTCTGATCTTCGCGGAGGACACACTATACAGGAGCGGGTCAAACAATTTCTACAGCGTTTCAGGATTTAGTGATAAAATGCCGTTCATTTTGATGAGGGGAATCCACCATGATCATACAACCCAAAATTCGCGGTTTTATCTGTACCACAGCCCATCCTGCCGGTTGTTTCAAGGCAGTGGAAGAACAGGTTAATTATGTCAAATCCTGCGGCACATTTCAGGGCCCGAAAAACGTCCTCGTGATTGGATCTTCAACCGGTTATGGTCTGGCCAGTCGAATTGCTGCCACATTTGGTGGTGGCGCAAAAACCATTGGTGTTTTTTTTGAAAAGGAAGCGGATGACAAGCGCACCGCAACAGCCGGCTGGTATAACACCGCCGCTTTTGAAACACTCGCGCATCGTGATGGTCACTACGCAAAAAGTATCAATGGCGATGCCTTTTCGCATGCCATCAAACAACAAACAGCAAAACTCATTCGCGACGATTTAAAAAAAATTGATCTCGTGATTTATAGTCTTGCATCCCCGAGACGTATTCATCCTGACACCGAACAGATTTTTTCATCTGTCTTAAAACCCATCGGAAAAAGTTACACGAGCAAAACCGTGGATGCCTTTCGGGGTGAAGTAAAAGACATTACGCTTGATGCTGCAACGGATGATGAAATTCAAAATACGATTGCAGTCATGGGCGGTGAAGATTGGGAAATGTGGATGGAATATCTTGCAAAAGAAAATCTGCTCGCAGACAAGGTAAAAACAGTTGCCTATTCTTATATCGGCCCGACATTGACGCATCCGATTTATAAAGACGGCACGATTGGTCGCGCGAAAGATGATTTACGTGATTCCGCGAAAAAAATTGGCGAGCGATTAAAATCCTTACATGGCGAAGCGATTATTTCCGTAAATAAAGCCGTTGTGACACAAGCGAGCGCTGCGATTCCGGTCGTGCCATTGTATATTTCCCTGTTATTTAAAATCATGAAAGAAAAAGGCACGCACGAAGGTTGCATCGAGCAGATTGAGCGTCTCTTCAAGGATCATTTGTATTCGACGCATTCCGAACGTGATCGTGACGGCTACATTCGAATTGATGATCTGGAAATGGCGGCTGATGTGCAACAAAAAATTGCTGCGTGCTGGCCAACCATTACAACAGAAAATCTTGCGGAATTATCTGACATTGAAGGTTATCGCAATGAATTTTATCGGTTGTTTGGATTTAATATCCCGGGTTTGAATTATGAAATAGATGTGGATCCGAATGTGAAAATTGATTCACTCGAGCAAACAGTAGCGGATCAATAGGGAAATCCGAGCCGCGACCGTGAGGGAGCGTCACAGGTTCTGCAAAATATCAACGGAATTAGATAATACCGTGACGCTCCCTCACGGTCGCGGCTCGGATACGTGCATCCTGACGCCAAAAATCGATTTAACTTAATGATTATACTACAAAATTCTACTATTTCGACTGAGGAGATATCTGTAACTATTTGATTATACAGAGAAATTTCAACATCGCGGCCCATGGTTTTGGATCTATTTTTTGCAACTTATTGATTATACTAGTATTTTTATTTTACCGTTTTTCGCCATTTTCAGCCTTTTCTTAATGTCATCTTAAGAAAAATCCGGTATTTTATCTGGATATAAATTAGTCAATTGAGGAAGTTAAGCATGCAATCCGGCCACCAGCCCAGCCCTGGCTCTACATTTGATACAGCGCAATGGGTGGCAAGATACGAGTCTAACTCTCGTTCCACTGACGGTACTTGTCTGAAAACAACTGAAAAACTGACTCAGGAGATCCGGGATCACGCCTCTGTCTCTATCCTGTTTGAACTGGAAGATAACAATTTCTACGATGATTCTATTTTCTCGGTGCTTCTGAGTGCAGGCGTTTCGATAAATTCACAACACCCTGTTACAGGCGACACATTATTGCACAGGCTCGTCCGGGATAGTTTTCATACAACCGAAAACAACAGATGGACTATGATAGAGTGGATTTTATCAACAAAAAATCCTGATATTACTCTCAAAAACGCACAAGGCAAAACCTTCATACAGCTTGCTGCTGATAACAAATGGAATCACGTCATACTCGATTGTCTCAAACGTAAAATGACAGATGCAGAAGATAAAGCAGGATTTGGTTATGCGGTATCATGTGCAATTAAAAATGGAACATACTGGCAGGTCGAGAATTTATTCAACGCAGGCATCCCAAAAAATACAAAACAACCTGAAGAAAAAAAACCGGAGGATGGTGATAACTATCTGCACCAGGCTGTCAGATCAGTAAATAACGAATCTGCCGCCAGTGCTTGTACCCGTACGATTGTCACGCTGTTATCATTTGATCCGGGTTATAAAATTTTTTCAGCAGAAAACAAGGCGGGAGAAACACCGGAACAATTAGCCAATAAATTGCGTGGCCTCCGCTTTACAACCTATGCTAAGGCTTATGACACCTATCTTAAGGGGGAAGCTTTAAAATCGGTTATTCTGTTAACGGTATTTGCTCAGGCCAGACGTCAGCAACAAAAACCAAAATGTTTCATGAGAAAGACGCCAGACATCATCCTGGAAGGACTCCTTCCCTGGTTGACAGATATCAATAGGATACTTTTAAAAAAAAATAACCCTCCCATTCAGGATACGATTGCTACGAGAATGCAATTTCTTGAAAAAAATAACGGAAATGATGAAGCCAGAAATGCAGCGACTGAATTTTTGGCAGATATTGAGAGAAGTGTTACACGAAAATACACCTGCTCAAAAGACACCGACACGTTAATTGCCAGCTATAAAACAGCTTTGGCAAAAAGTGGTCGAGCAGTTGAGGCGATCAATGATGCAACAAAACACTATATGGCAGCAATTCAAAACCGCGAAACAACATCACGTGGTTTGCTACAAAAACATGGTCTGATGAAACTGGCTAATAAAACATTTCCTGATTTTAATGATTTTCCCACGAGCCCTGATGGTTTCTGGAAACGGGTGTTATTCAGATAACCACACATCACAACAAAATCGCCTTGAAATCCGTCGCGAGGCGCTGCAAATCCAGTTTATTCAGAAACAACGAATAACACATCCACGCACTCAACGCCGCGAGATCCTGAAACTGCGGCGGCACATAACGCGGTGGCACAACGATACCTTCCTCCACGAGATCCCCAATGATGTGAATGTCTTCCAGTGTTGTTTTACCGACAAACAAGAGTGGGATATTTGAAACAAGCCCGCGCTGCACGGCAAGACGCACGTAGTTATAAATTAAAATAAATCCCTTGCTGTACGATAAATCCTTGGTGAAAGGACCGCCCGCGGGCGTACTGCCACGAAACACACGTGTGGTTGAATGATAACTGTCAATCTCTTCCAACCCCTGCTCGCGATAAAAATTAAAAACATCCAGAAAATTCGCACCTTCTTCCGCCATATTAACAGCCGTAATACGATTGGTGAGACGCTTCACGCGCTTTGGATAGGATGAAAACGTAAAGACTTCTGTGATAATCGCAAGCCCTTCCTGGGTGATGGTCGATGACGGCGGACCTTTACTTAAGAATGTACAAACCGGTTGCGCCATCCCGTTCAACGTCGTTCCAAGATGCACCCAGCCTTCATGAATTTCAAATACCCGAATTTCACGTTCACTAAACATGTAACCCGCGTGAATTTTAATGCGATCAGCACCCGCTGCCGCATCCGCTACAATCCCGTCACTTAATTCCACACGCGGGCCGCGGCCATTCCCCGTAAAATAACCGGCAAGCCGCTCCATCAAAATCGCAACGGTTTCTTCACTCGTAAAAATTTTATCATCCGCACGTGTCGCGACGCGCTCTTTCAAATTGGATAACGTATTCGTCACGAGGGTTGCAAGATCATTTAAAGTCGGCGCACCAATGTGAAAGGCATCTTCCGAACTGCCGTAAAGTTCCTGCGAAATTTCCGTGAATTTTTTCGTACCGCGCGCCATCAAAAGATGCACCACACGCGTATATTCACGACACATGCGCTGCATGATACTGCCAACTCCACTGTATTGACCGAGCTTCCTTCGAATGTTGCGTTCAATTTCATGAAATTCCGCTATTTTTTCACGCGGATTAAATGACAGCGGATTTTTTTCCTGATAATACTGCGGAGAAACATGCGGCAGTTTTTTGCATTTGTGTTTGAAAAAATGTTGCTGGACATCCAGATCCCATTTGATCGCATCCAGAATGCGTATGGGTTTTTGCGCAGCAACAATCAGCTCGGACAATTCATAAATAACTTTTTGGTACTCGCCGTCACCCGACATAAATAATCCATTTTTATCATTCAGTCATGGTAACAAGAATAACGACGACGTAGCAACCTGTTACGCGACATTACAACAGGCCAAATTTTTTCAGTTTCGCCCGTAACGTACCGCGTGATAAACCGAGAATACGCGCTGTTTCGGATTGATTATTGCGCGTGAATTTCATCACTGCCACAATCAGCGGTTCCTCAATTTCATCCAGAAAAAAATCGTGCACATGGCGGGGATCTTCACCCCGAAGATTGTTGAAATAATGCTGCATGACTTCGGTCACGTTTTCACGCAACGAAACCGGGGTAGAGTCAGCGTAGGGGTTTTGCCGGTTTTTATCCATAAAACATCCTTATGTTCAGGCGAACATCGATTTGCGGCGCTCAATCGCTTCCGCACACTCAATACACAATTTAAAACCCAGAGAACGTCGCGCCATGGGAATTTTTTCTCCACATTCCGTGCATGCCTTCGGACCCATTTTACCGTCTGTTTGCTGACGCATTTTACTCAGCACACTTAACACTTCATTGGCAATCAGGTCGTTTGCAATATCAGCTTCATCAGCCATACTCAAAAACACTCCAGAACAAAAGGACGGGGATTATACGTCAAGAGTCCCAAATGTCAAAGGCTACCCCATATCTCCATAAACACTCTGTAATGCAGTGATTGCCGCAACAGAAGCCGTTTCCGTCCGCAACACACGTGGCCCGAGATTCAGTGGGATAAAACGGGATTGAACCGCCCACTGCATTTCCCGTGGACTGAACCCACCCTCCGGACCCACCAGGAGAATAACCCGGGCAGGAGCCGAAATCGCCAGTTTTTTCAAGGAGATCCCCTCATGAGGAGATAACACCAGCTGATGATCCGCCTTGATCAGGGAAAGGCCTTTTTCCAGGGATTGCGGTGGATGGACCACCGGCACGCGATTTCGACCGGATTGCTCACAGGCACTGATCACAACTGACTGCCAGTGCTGCAGCCGTTTTTCAGAGCGTTCGACATCCAGTTTGACATTACAACGCTCTGTCAACAAAGGGATAATTTCATTCACCCCGAGTTCCACTGCTTTCTGGATGAGATAATCCATTTTTTCACCCCGGGCAATGCCCTGGGCCAGCACCATATCCAGCGGACTTTCCACTTCCCGCGGACTAAATGCCAGAAGATCCACTGTTACTGTTTTTTTATCAATGCGCCGGATAATGGCCGAATATTCGCCGCCTTGCCCATTGAATACCGTGATTTTGTCACCGATAGAAGCCCGCAAGACCCGCGCAAGATGATGGCTCGCCGACTCATTCAATACCAGGGTGGAATGCGCTGAAAGCACGTCGGGTTGATAAATGCGCGTCATGGGTGGTCGTTCAACATGTAATCTGAAACCGGCACACCGCCAATCAGGTGTTCCTGAATAATACGCTCCAACACCTCTGGACAACAGGAGTGGTACCAGATACCCTCGGGATAAACAACGGCAATAGGACCCTGTCGGCAGACCCGCAAACAATTGGCTTTTGAGCGAAAAATGCCGCTTTCGGCAAGACCCAGTTCATCGAGACGCGATTTCAGATAATCCCATGCCAGGAGACCTGCTGCCAGATCGCAGCATTTGGGTTTCGTCTGGTCGCAGCATAGAAAAATATGCCGTTTGATCCGGTTGATCCCCAATTTGTCGATCCGTTTTTCCAGTTCGTCATTCATGGACGCTATTGTAGGAGCAAATGGCAAGACTCGCAAATAATCAGCTAATCGAATATGATAGGCCGCACTAAAAAAAGAGGCATGTTCTTCATGAGCAAGGTATACATCCAGACACACGGCTGCCAGATGAATGAATACGATTCATCCAAAATGGTCGATGTGTTGCGCGCATCCCACCAGCTTGAAAAAACAGCCAATCCGGATGAGGCGGACGTTTTATTGTTAAATACCTGTTCCATCCGTGAAAAAGCCGAGGAAAAAGTTTTTTCGGAATTAGGCCGTTTTCGCGCCCTGAAAGAATTGAATCCGAATCTGATCATTGGGGTAGGTGGCTGTGTCGCAAGTCAGGAAGGGGCGGCCATTATCAAACGCGCGCCGTTTGTGGATATGGTCTTTGGCCCGCAAACACTCCATCGTCTGGGCGAGATGGTCGCTGAGGTCAAGGAAAAACGTAAACCGGTCGTCGATATCAGTTTCCCCGAAATTGAAAAATTTGACCGATTGCCTGAACCGCGTGCGGAAGGCGCGAGTGCCTACATTTCCATCATGGAAGGCTGCAGCAAATATTGCAGTTTTTGTGTAGTGCCTTATACGCGAGGTGAGGAAATCAGTCGCCCATTCGATGATGTGCTGGCTGAAATGGTCAGTCTTGCGAAACAGGGCGTGCGTGAAATGCATCTTTTGGGACAAAACGTCAATGATTACCGTGGCGTGATGCATGAAGGTGGCACAGCCGATCTCGCGTTATTGATCCGATATGCCGCCGCTATCGACGGTGTTGCCCGCATTCGTTTTACCACCTCGCATCCTCTGGCTTTTTCAAATGCATTGATCGAGGCGTATGCGGAAGTACCCGAACTCGCAAACCATTTACATTTACCGGTACAAAGTGGTTCGGATCGTATTCTCGCCGCCATGAAACGCGGTTATACCGCACTTGAATTTAAATCCAAAATCAGACGACTTCGAAAAGTGCGACCTGATATCAGCGTGTCTTCCGATTTTATTGTCGGATTTCCCGGCGAAACAGATGCCGATTTTGAAGAGACGATGAACCTGATCCATGAAGTGGGTTTTGATACCTCGTACAGTTTTATTTACAGCCCGAGACCTGGCACCCCTGCCGCGCAGTTACAAGATACCGTCTCGATGGAGGTTAAAAAACAACGTCTCGCCTTGTTACAGAATCGGATTTTACTCAATGCAAAACGGATCAGTGATGCGATGGTAGGTACGATCCAGACGATTTTGATCACACGGCCTTCCAAAAAAAATCCCGTGGAGCTTGCCGGACGCACGGAAAATAACCGTGTCGTGAATCTTCCAGGCAGTCAGTCACTCATCGGGCAACTGGTCCAGGTTCGCATCACAGACAGTCAACCCAATTCCTTGCGTGGCGAACGCCTCCTCTGTTAGGTGTTGACACGTATTTAGGCTATACTGAAAGAAGAGAGGACAACTTTAAGAGGATTGATATAACCCTTGGAAACGACACATTTTTCGAAAGTTATTATCTTGAGCCCGGAAGACAATCGCCGGTTGTTAAATTTGTGTGGCCGGTGTGACGAACATATCCGCCTGATTGAAAAACGCCTTGATGTTGAAATTAAACAGCGCGGTTATACCTTTTCCATCAAGGGCAGTCCGGAAGCCGTCGAAACAGCCAGTCACGTCCTGACTGATCTCTACCTTGAAGCCGAGCGACAAACCCATCTTGCGTCTCATGAAGTGCATCTTTATTTGCAAACCTTGCGAAAATCGCACGAAACAGCGCATCCTGATGATGCAAGGAGTTTGCGCATGGACATTCGCGTCAAGCGTGAAACCATTACCGCGCGCGGTAAAAACCAGGTCCGTTACATTAAACAGATTCTGGATCATGACATCAATTTTGGTGTGGGCCCGGCAGGTACCGGGAAAACGTATCTCGCGGTTGCATCTGCCGTGCATGCGCTTGAAACCGAGCGTGTGAGCCGTATTATTCTGGTGCGACCTATTGTGGAAGCCGGTGAGAAACTCGGTTTTCTGCCGGGGGATCTCGCGCAAAAAGTGCATCCGTATTTGCGCCCGCTCTATGATGCACTGTATGAAATGCTGGGTGTTGACAACGTCAATGAACTCATCGAACGCAATGTGATTGAGCTGGCACCTCTTGCCTACATGCGTGGCAGGTCATTGAATGATTCCTTCATTATTCTGGATGAAAGTCAAAATACCACGTCTGAACAGATGAAAATGTTTTTGACGCGTATTGGATTTAATTCCAAAGCCGTCATCACAGGCGATGTCACACAAATTGATTTGAGCAACCGTCGCGATTCGGGTCTCGTTCATGCGCTGGATGTATTAAAAAATGTGAGCGGTATCAGTTTCACGCATTTTGAGGCAAGTGATGTGGTTCGTCATCCACTGGTACAACGCATTGTGGAAGCCTACGAAAGTCACGGCAATAAAAAAAGGTAAGTGATCCAATGTATGAAATTACCGTCCAGCGTGCTGTTTTTGGACTCACGCTTCCGACAACACCCACGTTCAAACGCTGGGTGAAGACCGTTTTAAAAAATAAAATGCCCTCTGCCGAATTAACCATTCGCATTGTCGATAAAAACGAAATGACAGAATTGAATTCCACCTACCGCAAAAAAAACAAACCCACCAATGTGTTGTCATTCCCGTTTGACAGACCCGATCACCTGGATGATGAATTACCCATTCTGGGCGACATTGTCATCTGTGCGGAAGTGATTGAGGAAGAAGCGAACCAGCAACAAAAATCTGTCGAGTCGCATTGGGCACACATGGTCGTGCATGGCACGCTGCATTTGCTGGGCTATGATCATGAAAAAAATGATGACGCAGAGATCATGGAAGCGGAAGAAATCCGTTTTTTATCTCTGCTCGGTTATGACAATCCCTATTCAGATTAAAGGCGAGGTCACATGAAATCGGAAATGCCGGAAAAACGTTCGTGGTTTGAGCGATTAAGTGATTTATTAATTCGTGAACCCAAAGATCGCACACAATTGATGGAAGTGTTGCGTGATGCAGAGGACAGAGACATTCTCAGTGAAGAAATGCTCGGCATGATTGAAAGTGTGGTGCAGGTGTCTGAAATGCAGGTGCGTGAAGTGATGGTGCCGAAATCACAAATGGTGACTATTGATAAAAACAGTACGCTGCAGAATATTTTACCCATCGTGATTGAATCCGCACATTCACGATTTCCTGTGACGGATAATGAAGATGTCGTCGGGATTCTCCTTGCAAAAGATTTATTAAAATATGGTTTTCATCCTGAAAAATCAAATTTTGTCATCAGTGAAAATTTACGGCCTGCGGTATTTATTCCGCAAGGTAAACGCCTCGATGTTTTGTTACGTGAATTTCGATTGAAGCGTAATCATATTGCGATTGTGATTGATGAATACGGACAGGTGTCCGGACTCATCACGATTGAAGATGTGCTCGAGCAAATTGTCGGGGATATTGAAGATGAATATGATATTGATGAAGATGATGATATCAAAAAACATGAAGAGGGTAATTATACGGTGAAGGCATCGACGACACTGTCTGATTTCAACGCGTATTTTAAAACGAATTTCAAGGGTGAAAATGCTTCGACAATTGGCGAACTGTTATCAAACTCATTTGACTATCTGCCCAAGCGCGGTGAGACCATTGTCATCAAAGGGTATCACTTTAAAATATTGCACAGTGATAATCGGCGGATTCTTCTACTGGAAGTGAGGAAAGAGCAGCCATGAGGAATCTTACAAAAATCAAACCCGTTACTTTTATTTTTCTGAGTATTTTTTTCATTTTTTTAAGCCATCATATTGCTTTTTTTATCCACGAATATGCTCACGCTTTTGTTGCATGGGCACTGCATTACAAGAATAGTCCGTTTGATATCAATTACGGCGGGACAAGTTTCGAAAATTTATTGTTATTATCCAACGTCGATCAGAAGGTTAATAATGCGGTGATTTATGCAGCAGGACATCCAGGTCATGTTGCGTTGATTGCATTGGCAGGCCCTGGCATCATTCTTGTTTTATTTTTTTTATCGTTGCGACTGATGCAAGCTAAAAAAATGGCACAGCATCCTGTGTGGCTTTATTTTTTATTCTTTTTTAATTTATGGTGTCTTGGCGGCACGTATGCGTATGTTCCAATCAGAACATTTACGCAAGAAGGTGTGATGGTAGATATACTGGATATTCAGCAGGCGCTGCATATTTCACCCTGGTGGATTTATTTTTTCGTGGGATATCTCGTCATTTTTATGATGTGGCAATTTTTTTCGAAGTCATTGATTCTGGTTTATGCGCATGTTTGTCCGGCCAATACGACAGCGAGAGCAGTCCTTATGATGATATGCGTTGTATTATTATTTGGTTATTGCGGATTGCCCGGTTTTGCAAATCATGGGGACATTTCGCATTTTCTGTCAGTCACTTCTTTTTTTGCAATCCCGGGGATGATGATTGTACTTTGGCCGACACGTGAGTGGGTGAAGCGGCGAGTAGCGTGTTGATGACGCGCCCTGAATATTTTTTTTATTATTTGTCATGCCAGCATGCTTTTAGCTGGCATCCAGTGACTTAACCACGCTGGATGCCAGCTAAAAACATGCTGGCATGACACCTGGATAGATATCGTTTTTGAGCGTTGTTGTGCAAATCAGGCCTCAATCGGAGCGTCATCCTGAGGCATTTTCTCGCCGAAGGATCATCTGCTATTTTAAAGACTTTTTTGCGCGAGCTTTGCAAATAGCTGTGGATCCTTCGGCGAGAAGATGCCTCAGGATGACCCGCGGATAGAGGCCTGAAATAACCAAAATCAACATGGTTGATGACACTCCGATTGAGGCTTCTAATAACCATACAACATGGTTGATAAAAATCTGGATCACCTGAACTTTAACACCCGCCTCGTCGATTGGCCGGATGTCGCATTCTATTTCATTTTTTTATGCTTCGGCAACTATATCGATTTGCGCATGAAAACCTCGTTTTGACGGTTAACCTGGTTTTTTACCCTGTGTCGGTTTTGGAGGTTGTTGCGGGAATGGGTCAGGTGTTTTTAGTTCACTGACAGAAAAGAATTTAAACCACTGGTCAGCTGCAGTGGATTTTTTTGGATCTGGACTTGGACTTGGATTTGGATTTTGATTTTCCTGTTTTATTTCAGATGCTTTCTTCTGTTTTAATTTCTCATCTTCTAATTTCTGAACACTCTCAGCCAGCTCCTTTTTTAACGCATCAGCATATTGAATCAGTTCCTTTCGATGGGAAAAATATCGCAATGGAGCTTCATACATTGCACGAATAACAGATTTATTTTTTTCTCCCCCCGGCGCCAAATCCACCAGTTTATTAATATATTCATTTGTATCATTCCATGCCTTGAATGCTGACTCAAGTTGTTTTTTACGTTTTTCTAATCTCGCAATCTGATACTCGAAGAGTTCTTTCAAGGAAGGGTCGTCCTGATACGCTACGGCTTTATCAAGAATTCTTATAATGAAGTCAGTCTTAAATGCATTGAAAATCCCGCCTAATTGCAATTTTTTAATTTTATTATTTAAGTCAAAAACTTTTCCTGCCAAATTGGATAACGTGGGATTATTATCATTAATTTTGCATCTTAATTCTGTCTTTTTTTCTTTCCAATAGTCCTCATTTTCTTTATTTACACATTCATTTTTAAGTATGTCATTGACAAAAGCTCTCAATGCATCGAGATGCGATTCAAGATCGTCTTTAGACATTATCCCATTTGCATGAGCAATTTCAGCTTGCAGAGCTCCATCGAATAAAACACTGAGCTTCTGAAGAAGCTCAAGTCTTTTTTCAGGCTTTATTTCATGAATCATCCATCTTCCATTTTCTTCTAAAACATCTATCTCTGTTTGTTTCGCTATGCCTTTTGCCCAATTCCCCACATCTTCAATTTTATTTTGGTTCATGTCTCTGGCACGATGAGCACGACTATCCGTTATCTCATCTTTTTTTTCATATTCTTTTTTGGAAGCAATTTCTTTGAAATGCACTGTCTTCTCTTTCTTTTTTTCTTCCTGGAGTGGAGTAGATAACTCTTTTGATTTTTTTAATATAGATTTAGGCTGACCCTCTGCACCCCGAGGCCAAGAATCAGGTGATACACCTGATTCTTCCAGAGCCAACGGATCAGGGTTAGGTGGAAGTGTTTTTTTGGGCATAACATCCTCATTTCGTGTCTAATAATAATGATAAATTTATAGTCTAATTATAGCCTAAAAAGACAAATAATAATCAGATACAAGACTGAAAGGGAGTCTGATTCAAAAAAATCTTGATTATTCAGCAGATTACGTCGAGTCATTTAAACCCGACGAGGGGGGATCAAGGTGCTTGTGGGGTTCGAGCCATTTGCACACTCTTTTTATTTTTATCAGGCGATTCCGTTGCTGATGAAGAAGGGGAGGTGTCGCCGGCAGGTAGCGCAGGACAAAACAACTCAAACCATCTGCCTTTCTTTTTTTTCGTCTGATCAATCGGTTTTTTTATTGGAGTCATGGGATGTTTTCGAATGAGAGAACCCAATGCCAGGCCGTATTCAAATATCTCGGTCGATGTTGATAATTGTTTTAATGCGCCTTCATAACTTTCACGAGCCAGTTCTTTTTTTGCAGAATCAGGCTCGAGATTCACCAGTTCTTTAATGTGTTCTCTCGCCTGTTCCTCAAAACATTCTTGCGCCTGATACTCTTTCAACTCGGCATCAAGCTGTGCATGGATATCCTTCAGCACGTTCAGTTTTTCTGTGAATGTTTTTTGGTCGTCTTCACCGAGCCTGTGTTGAAACTTGATGGCGCTTTTTACTTCTTTTATGATTTTTCCGGTATTAAATAAATGGGCTCTGTTTCGCCCCATCTGTTTTATTTGGCCATGAATCTTAAAAATATTATCGACCAGATCCGCGAACTCATTGTCTTCAATAGCCTTGTCCAGATCGACCAGATTCGCGCAATCATTGTCTTCAACGGCCTTTTTCACCTCGCCAATTTTATCCACCCAATACTGCCTGTTTTCTTTCTGCTCCAGCGCGGTTGTCAGGTTCTGGCAGACATGCTCCTTCAATCGGGCATACGCTTCCCTGACAACTTTTTCGCATCCTTCTCCATTTGCATGGGCAGTTTCTGCCACCTGGATAGCAAGACACAATTCACCCAGCTTATCGAAAAGAGCCCCCCGGGCTTTGGGAGGCATCTCAAGCGTCATCCGCCTTGCCTGTTC
The DNA here is from genome assembly GCA_035478795.1 of Gammaproteobacteria bacterium. GTDB lineage: Bacteria > Pseudomonadota > Gammaproteobacteria > DSM-16500 > DSM-16500 > DATIJJ01. The sequence goes on from DATIJJ010000002.1 coordinate 58,550, forward strand.
TTCCCAATAACTGGCCGGCGATTTTTCAACCGCAGGAACACTCGGAACATCGCTCAAATCAACAACGATTTTTTGGGTATTTTCATTTGGCGGATACACATCTGGCATATAATCATTTTTCATTTCCGCATCTTTTTTATTCTTGATGATTTTATCGTTCTGCGAAAATTTTTTGACACTGGCAACAGGTACCCACCTCACGTTCCGGGTCTCGCCTTGCGGATTAACTGATTTTTTCAGAATGGAACGAGGCTCACTGGCAGGTCGCCCGCCTTTGCCGAGGACAGGAGGAACAAGTGACGTTGTGACGTCCTGTTCTTTCAACGGCCAAAGATTACGTCGGAGTGGCTTTCGCGTTTTAGTCATAACAACCTTGTCCTGACTGAATGGCCACATTATATCATATTTTTACATGGGTCTGTCATCCTGACAAAAAACGGGGAGGGTCACTCGCGATCTTTCGAACGATGCCGGTCGGATTGCACGCTGTCTTCAATCAGTTCAATAATCTTGCCTGCTACATCTATCTTCGTTGCGGTTTCGATGCCTTCAAGACCAGGGGATGCATTGATTTCAATGATGAGCGGCCCGCGGTTGGAGCGGACAATATCGACACCCGCGACATTCAGGCCAATAATGCGCGCGGCATCGATCGCCATCTTGCGTTCTTCATCCGTAATCTCAACCGACATGGCCGTACCGCCGCGATGCAGGTTCGAACGAAATTCGTCAGACGATTCCGACTGACGCTTCATGGCAGCGACCACATCATGGCCAACGACAAAACAGCGAATGTCTGCGCCACCCGCTTCCTTGATGTATTCCTGCACCAGAATATTGACTTTCAAACCTAAAAAAGCCTCAATCATGCTGCGCGCGGCCTTGGCGGTTTCCACCAGAATCACACCAATGCCCTGGGTTCCTTCCAAAAATTTAATCACCAAAGGCGGCCCGCCGACCATTTTGATCAGATCGCCAATCTCATCCAGAGAATGCGCAAAACCCGTCACCGGCAAGCCAATGCCTTTTTTGGACAGTAACTGCAAACAACGTAATTTATCGCGTGAACGCGTGATGGCAATGGACTCATTGACACAAAAAACACCCATCATTTTTAACTGGCGAACCACAGCAGCACCATAAAAAGTGACGGATGCACCGATACGCGGAATCACGGCATCATAGTGCGGCAATTCCTTGCCCTTGTAATGGATCGATGGATGCGAGGATGTTACATTCATGTAACAACGCAAGGTATCAATCACGTCCGCCTCATGTCCGCGAACGTTGGCCGCTTCCACCAGACGGCGTGTCGAATAAAGATCCTGTCTTCTGGATAAAATCGCGATTTTCATAAAACCTGCACTCACCTCATCTGTCATTTATTTTTTTCTGATAAACGATCGCCCCGGATTCACGACAAACCGTTTTCGAATGGCGCTTCTGCCAAGCAGCATACGAAACAACATGCTGTCACGTTCCGTGAGCGTAATCTCAATCGGCCAGGTTTGATCACCCAGCGTCATTGGCGTACAAATCACAAAACGCTCTTCACTGTGCCCGCCGGAGTCTGTCACCCATCGCCTGTCGATAATGTCTGCGACACACGTCATCACCACGTCGATATTATTCTGAACAGGGTGAATGTCAAATGCCACACGATCCCGACCCTGTTCCGTGAAAGGACGAAGCGCGAAGGCATGCAACGCGGATGTTCTCGCACCGGTATCAATTTTGGCTTTGATGTTTTCGATTTTAAGTTCCGGCAAGGTGACCCACTCACGCCAGCCAATCGGTTTCAGCCTGCGCTTTTTTTTTATTCTATCAGGGGGAAAATCTGTGTTCATAAGCCATTATTTTATCATAAGGGTCCCCCGCGTTCACGGATTATTTTGGATAGAGTTTCAGGTCATTTCTGTATAAGCTATCCACTAAACCCTGGAACCTTGCTGATGGATGAAACGAAATACCACGACTTGTATGCACGCTCGTTGCGCGACCCTGCTCACTTTTGGAGTGAACAGGCGGAAAAGTTTATCACATGGTTCAAACGCTGGGATACCGTGACAGAAGGTGATTTCAACCGGCACAATGTCCGCTGGTTTCTGAATGGAAAACTGAATGCCTGCTACAATGCGCTCGATCGCCATCTTGAGACAAAATCCGGTGAAACAGCCATTCTTTGGGAAGGCAATGATCCTGAAAAAACAAAAAAAATCACTTACGCGCAATTGTATGAAAACGTGTGCCGCTTTGCGAATGTCTTAAAAAAAATAAACGTTAAAAAAGGCGATCGTGTCTGTCTCTACCTGCCCATGATTCCGGAAGCCATCGTTGCGATGTTGGCTTCTGCTCGCATCGGAGCCGTGCATTCGGTCGTGTTTGCCGGATTTTCACCGGAATCCCTCGCCTCGCGAATCAATGATTGCGATTGCGAGATTGTCATCACGGCAACGGTGGGACGCCGTGGCGATAAAATTATTCCTCTCAAAAAAAATGTGGATGAAGCCCTCATCCATTGTCCCGGTGTCCGTCATGTCATTGTGGTTGAAGAAGCCAATCAACCGGCGCCTTTTCAGGAAGGTCGGGATATCGCATACCACGATGCCATGAAAACGGCCGAAAAACAGTGCCCGTGTGAAATCATGGATGCAGAAGATCCATTATTTATTTTATATACGTCAGGCTCAACCGGAAAACCCAAGGGCATTGTACACACCACAGGCGGTTATCTGGTGTATGTCGCCATGACGTTTAAGTATGTATTTGATTATCACGACCGGGATGTGTACTGGTGTACAGCCGATATTGGCTGGATCACCGGTCACTCGTATCTGGTGTACGGTCCCTTGTGTCATGGCGCCACCACGCTGGTGTTTGAAGGCGTACCGACGTATCCAACCCCTTCCCGTTTTTGGGAAGTGATCGACAAACATCGCGTCAGTATTTTTTATACCGCACCGACCGCCATCCGTGCACTGCGGCGTGAAGGCGATTCATGGGTGAAAAAAACGAAACGTGACAGCCTGAAAATACTCGGCACCGTCGGTGAACCGATCAATCCGGATGTCTGGAAATGGTATGACCAGGTCGTTGGAAACAACCATTGTCCGATCGTTGACACCTGGTGGCAGACAGAAACCGGCGGCATCCTGATCAGTCCATTGCCACACACCACCCGGTTAAAACCCGGTTCTGCGACACTGCCTTTCTTTGGTATTGTTCCGGATATTGTCGATGAGGCAGGTCAATCGGTTGAACAGGGAAAAATGGGCAGACTTGTCATTCGCAAACCCTGGCCTGGGATGATGCAAACTGTCCATGGTGATCGGGAACGTTTTGTCGAAGGGTACTTTAAAGACGTGCCCGACTGCTACCTCACCGGCGACAATGCAAGACAGGATGAAGACGGTTATTTCTGGATCACCGGACGCAATGATGATGTCATCAAAATTTCAGGCCATCGCATTGGGTCCGGCGAAGTGGAAAGCGCATTCATCGCATCATCCGCCGTATCCGAAGCCGGTGTCGTGCCTGTCCCGGATGAGATACGGGGCGAGAGTATTTATGCCTTCGTCACACTGAAATCCGGTATCAAGGCCAGTGACGAATTAAAAAAAGAGTTGATTCAACACGTGAGAGGATCTATCGGTGCCTTTGCTGCACCGAAATATATTCAGTGGGCAGAAGCCTTGCCTAAAACACGTTCGGGGAAAATCATGCGGCGTTTATTGCGAAAAATCGCGAACGATGAAATGAAAGATCCGGGCGATACCTCTACGCTTTCGGATCCGGACGTCGTGAATGAACTCATCAAAAATCGGTTGGTGTTATAATATTTTGTCTTTTCAGGGAGAAAATCATGGCAATGAATGTCGCGCAAAAACTGATTCAGGCACATCTTCTCGAAGGCGAAATGATTCCCGGCCAGGAAATTTCCCTGAAAATCGATCAAACGCTTTGTCAGGATGCAACCGGGACGCTTGTCATGCTCGAACTCGAAGCCATGGGAATCGATCGGGTCAAAACAGAATTGTCCGCGCAATATGTCGATCATAATCTCATTCAGGAAGATTTTAAAAACGCCGACGATCATCTGTTTTTACAAAGCGCTGCCAGACGTTTTGGCATCTGGTTCAGCCGTCCGGGCAATGGAGTCAGTCATCCCATCCACATGGAAAGTTTCGGCAAACCCGGCAAGACCTTGCTCGGATCCGACAGTCACACCTGTGCTGCCGGTTGTCTTGGCATGCTGGCGATGGGTGCCGGTGGTCTTGAAGTGGCCCTCTCGATGGCGGGCCAGCCATTTCATGTCAAAATGCCAAAAATCCGGGGTGTGAAACTCACCGGCAAAATGCCGGAATGGGTCAGTGCAAAAGATGTCATCCTCGAAATGCTGCGTCGTCATGACGTGAAAGGCGGCGTTAATCAAATCATTGAATATTACGGTTCCGGCGTGAAAACACTTTCTGCCATGGATCGTCATGTCATTGCCAATATGGGAGCCGAACTCGGTGCAACTGCAACCGTCTTTCCATCCGATAAGGAAACGCTCCATTTTTTACGTTCTGAAGGACGCGAACAGGATTGGGTCGAACTCCTTCCTGATAAAGGCGCAAAATATGATTTAAATGACAAGATCGATTTGTCGACTCTCGAACCGCTCATTGCCTTGCCCTCAAGTCCTGGCAAAGTGGTTCCCGTTCGGGAAGTGGCGGGCCGTGATATTTATCAAAGTTATGTCGGTTCATCGGCCAATCCGGGTTATCGTGATTTTGCAATCGCTGCCATGATGGTGAAAGAAGCGCGCGCCGATGCAAACGTCTCCTTTGACATCAATCCCTCTTCGAGAAACCAGCTGGAAGATCTGGCCAATAGCGGCCTCCTGTCTTCGCTCCTTCATGCAGGCGCACGCATTCATCAGGCCGGATGCAATGGCTGTATTGGCATGGGACAGGCACCGGCAACCGGGCGAAACAGTCTGCGCACGGTACCGCGCAATTTTCCGGGGCGTTCCGGCACACTGGAGGACAGTGTGTATTTATGCAGCCCGGAAACAGCAACGGCTTCTGCCATCCGTGGAAAAATCACTGACCCGCGTACACTCGGCATCCCTTATCCCAAAGTTAAATTACCCAAACAGCCAACGACCAACAAAAGCATGCTGGAAGCGCCGTTGCCTCTTGAAGAAGCCCGCAAGGTCAGACTCGTCAAAGGTCCAAATATTGCCTCGATCCCTGAATTAAAACCATTAACCGACCGCATGCGTCTACCTGTTCTGCTGAAAGTCGGTGACAATGTGTCGACGGATGAAATCATGCCCGCGGGTGCGAGGGTATTACCTTACCGCAGCAACATCCCCAAAATCAGTGAATTTTCATTTGATGTTCTGGATGACACCTATGCAAGACGTGCCAATGCCATGCGGCACGAAGGTGGTCATGCGATTATTGGCGGTGAAAATTACGGGCAAGGGTCGAGTCGCGAACATGCCGCACTCGGGCCGCGTTATTTGGGGTTACAACTTGTCATCACCAAAAGTTTTGCGCGCATTCACTGGCAAAACCTGGTGAATTTTGGCATCCTGCCGCTGACTTTTGCCGATCCCAAAGACTACGACAAAATTCAAATGGGGGATGTTATTGTGTTAAATGATGTGCGCAATGCTATTCAACAAAGTCATGAACTGACCCTGATGATCGAAGGAAAAAATGTGTCGATTCCATTGCTGCATTCCTTATCCCATCGACAAATTGATATATTGCTGCATGGCGGATTAATTAATCAGGTTAAAGCGATCAAATGAAAAATAACAAATCGGCACAACCGTCTTTTTTGTGGAGCGATCCTTTTTTATTCGCTGACCAGTTGACGGAAGAAGAACGCATGGTGCGCGATGCGGCTTATTCATACGCCGAGGAAAAATTACGGCCACGCGTACAATCTGCCTTTCATGATGAATATTTCGATCGTGCGATTTTACGCGAAATGGGTGAGCAGGGATTTTTGGGTGCCACCTTGCAGGGTTATGGGTGTGCAGGCATCAATGCTGTTTCGTATGGACTTCTCGCGCGAGAAATTGAACGCGTGGATTCAGGCTATCGTTCCGCCATGAGTGTGCAATCGAGTCTTGTGATGTATCCCATTCACCACTATGGCAGTGAAACCCAGCGAGAAACCTTTTTACCGAAACTCGCAAGCGGTGAATGGATCGGCTGTTTTGGATTAACCGAACCCAATCACGGGTCAGATCCCGCCAGCATGGAAACACGTGCCAGAAAAACCGCGGGCGGTTTTTTGTTGAAAGGCACCAAAATGTGGATCACGAATTCGCCCATCGCGGATATTTTCATTGTGTGGGCAAAAAACGATGCCGGTCGCATTCGCGGGTTTATCCTTGAAAAAGACATGCCGGGATTGTCTGCACCGGTTCTCCATGGAAAAATGAGCATGCGTGCTTCCATCACCGGTGAAATTGTGATGGAGGATGTGTTCGTACCGGATGATCATGAATTGCCAGAGGCGGATGGTTTATCAGGACCGCTCGGGTGCCTCGACAATGCGCGTTATGGCATTGCATGGGGGGTTTTGGGCGCAGCAGAATTTTGCTGGCACAGGGCACGCCAGTACGTGCTGGATCGTCCCCAGTTCGGCAGACCACTTGCCCAAAATCAATTGATCCAGGCAAAACTCGTCACCATGCAAACAGACATTGCCTTTGCGCTGCAGGGCTGTCTGCGCGCCGGTCGTTTGAAAGACGAAGGAAAGGTCACAACACCCCTGATCTCTCTCATCAAACGTCACGCAACGATAATAGCACTGGATATTGCACGCGAGGCACGTGATATACTGGGTGCCAATGGCATTATGGAAGAATATGACGTGATCCGTCACATGCTGAACCTTGAAACAGTCAAAACGTATGAAGGCACGGTAGATATTCATACGCTGATCCTGGGCCAGGCGATGACCGGGATACAGGCGTTCAAATGACATCACACATGATATAAGGATGTAATGAAGATGAAAGGATGCAAAAAAATTATTTCTGTCTTGAAAATAGCACAGATGATTCCCGCCTCAATTATCCTTTTTTCAAGTCTTGCATTCAGCGGGGAAGCCATTGCAGCACTGACCCCGACACAGTCACAAGCCGTTAGAGCCGCATTGCCTGGCAGTACCGAGCCTGGCGTCATCAACAACTACATGACCAGTCAAATTCCCCAGCCCAAAATTAAAAAAGGCGCCATTGTCCCTCCGCCGGAACAAAAATCCAATCCATTAGGGCCTGAAGCGGAACAAATCAAATTCAAGCTCACTCAAATTATTCTGGAAGGCAATCATGTGTATTCAGAAAAAGAATTATCTGCGATTTACAAAAATAAATTAAACAGGGAAATTTCCGTCGCCGAATTGCAAGAAATTGTGCAAGATATCACGAATTATTATCGCAACAACGGCTATATTTTGTCGCGCGCGGTATTGCCGCCGCAACAGGTTAAAGACGGCATCGTGCATATTCGTATTATCGAGGGCTATATTGATCATGTGACAGTGATTGGCACACCCAAAGGTGCCAGAAAACTCGTCGAGGCCTATGGCGAAAAAATCGCTCAATCAAGGCCCTTGCAAATGAAAGTCATGGAATATTATTTGCATTTGGCCAATGAAATTCCCGGCGTGCAGGTAAAAGCCATTCTCGAACCGTCAAAAACCGAAACCGGTGCCTCCGATTTGAATCTCGCGGCAGCGACACAGACGTTGAACGGTTCATTCTCTTATGACAACTATGGATCACGTTACATTGGTCCCAATCAGGATACCGTCAACGCGGCCCTGAACTCTATTTTCAGGTCTGGTGACACAACACGTGCGACTTATGCAACGACCACCCGTCCCGAGCAATTACGATTTTATGATATTTCGTATCAAAGTCCTTTAGGCACACATGGCCTGACTGGCACGGTCGGGAAAAATCATTCCAGCACCATTCCTGGCATGAATCTCGCCATCGTGGATACGAAGGGTGATGCGGCTACCTGGTACGCCAATCTCGCTTATCCTTTGTTGCGCACGCGAACACAAAACATGACACTGGATGGCGGATTAAATTATGCAAACAGCAACGTGACCACTTTTGCCGGGCCGCTTTATAACGATCATATTCGCTCGCTACGATTTGGCGGCAATTATGACTTTGCCGATCGATGGAATGGTTCCAATTTATTGGGATTGCATGCCGAAAAGGGATTAAATATCTGGGGTGCATCCAATAATCCCAACTCCACACAAACGTCACGATTTGGTGCAGATGGTATTTTCACCAAACTGGTCGCCCAGGCTGCAAGAACGCAACCTCTATACAAGAGATTGTCTGTCTTCGTCCTGATGAATGGTCAGTATTCATTTAATCCCTTGCTGGCCACAGAACAATTCGCGTACGGTGGCGCGCAACTCGGACGTGGTTATGATCCTGCTGAAATCATTGGTGACAAGGGCTTCTCCGGCACGGTCGAGCTGCGTATGGATTTTCAACCAGGTTATTATCTTTTAAGTGCTGTCGAACCCTACATTTTTTATGATGGAGGCGTTATCTGGAATCTTAAAAATGTCGGCGGGGTTGGCACCAAACAAAGTGCAACCTCAACCGGCCTTGGTACCCGCTTTATTTTCACCAAAAACTTTTCCGGTAATCTCATGATTGCCCAGCCGTTGACAAAACAGGTGACGGCAGAGGAATTGATCGGCAGAGGACGATGCCCGAGGGGATTTTTTAGTATTGTGGCATCGATTTAAGAGAGACTGTATTTTACATTCTCCTTATTTAAATTAACTATTTATTGGCTCAGCTTTTGCAATAATCGTTTTATAGCCTGCAGGTTGTCAGGATTAACTGATGGGGTGTGGTGTTATTTCTTTTTCATAACCTTAAGCCAGCCCCAATAAATTCCAGATACAAACAATAAAATAGAAAAAATAATGCCTGCATACAAAAAAGTAATGCGCCATTTCTTCGCTGTTGTTAATCGATCGATGCCATAATTGATTTTTTCAGCAGCTGCTTTAAGTTGTTCTTCACCTGATTTAAATTTTTCCTGACCTGCCTTAAATTTTTCTTCACTCACTTTGAGTTTTTCTTTCCCTGTTTTGAGTTGTTTTTCACTCGTTTTGAGTTTTTTTTCGCCTGCTTTAACCTGATCTTCACCTGCTGCAACCGCTTCCTGTCCTTTAATAACTCTTTGTTTTCCTTGCTGTAGAGCGGGTTGCGATATTATTTCCACCAGCTGACCAATAAGGGGAATATTGTTAATCGTCCTCATTTCCTGTTGTGCATCCGCTAATTTTTTCTCACCAACTGCCAATTTATCTTTCCCTGCTGCTAACTGCTTTTTTCCCGCTGCCAATTTCTCTTTTCCTTGTGCTAATTGCTTTTTGCCTTGTGCCAATTGCTCTTTCCCTTGCGCCAATTGCTCCTTTCCTTGCGCCAATTTCT
>DATIJJ010000003.1:0-21399 GCA_035478795.1 Gammaproteobacteria bacterium
CGCGCTCCCTGACGGTCGCGGCTCGGATACAGTATTAAAAATCAAGACCGGGCTTGTCCCACAGTTGCCTTGCAGGTGCCATCTTCGTTAATCGTTATATTCACATCTGAATAATAATAGGTATCAAGATTCACACCCTGACACGTAACAGGCTTGAAACCGCCGTCCACAATCATGGAAAGATTTTTCAGCTGAACCCAGGCACCATTACTCCAGCCTATGCTACCGCCTCCATTGACTATAGAACTGCCTTCACCTACATGGCCATTTCGATAATACTTGATGCTTGTAAACACTTTATTATTGATATCTGTGGAATTATTGTTTACGAAGATCCCAACCGCTTCCGCCGGAAGAACATAAGCTACAGTCAATGCCACTGCTAACAGAGATAAAACATATTTTTTCATGGCCAACCCCCTAAAAATTGTATAAAGAGTTCGCAACTACATCTAAATTGCGCCAGAGAAGCAACAGGGCCTGTTTGTTGATCGGAGTTAAGTTGATCAATAAGTAGACTTTTTCATTTTTAATGCCTATAATGCCGCTGGTTTTTATTTTTGGAGATGCAACATCATGAAAAAAATGCTTATTGCTTTTGCCTTGTTTGCAGTTGCAAGCGGTGCATTTGCAGAACCCAAACAATACACTTGCCCACCTGTTTCGGCCTGGTCACATGTGAAAGGTCAACCCTGGGTGTTGAAAGCAGCGGATGGCTGGAGAGCAGAAGATCAGCAAGATCAGCACGCCATTAACAGCAAGCAGACCAGTCTTGATAAATTCACGGATGTGTCTGTTCATGCGGCGACCATGCAAGGATTTTACTGTCGTTATGCTACAGGAGAATACTATGACGGTAACCAGGCTGTGATTGTGGCCATGAATGGAATAATGTTACCCGAACTTTCCGCTCTGGATCCTGACGTCTTTACACCGGCCAAAGATGAAGGTGGCGGTTATCTTGAATCTACTTGCAAGGCAAGTAATCCAAAAGCACTTAACTTGTGCGCATGGACGTGGGGTTAAACTAAATCCGGGGTGGGGAAAGGTTGTTTTTTGACTGTGCTATTTGCCTCGTTCCCCCCTTCCTTTCCTTCCCCCACAAAACGGGGGGAAGGGACCCACGGTAGCAAATTCAAAGTATCTTTCGAGATTTCTTATTTTTAAAAAAACGTTAATTGGACTGTTATTTTAAAAAAACGTTACCTGCAAATTGTATCAGGTCTGCTACTGTGGGTCCCTTCCCCCCATTTTGTGGGGGAAGGAAAGGAAGGGGGGAACGGCAGATAGCACACTATCCTGAACGTGTTATCCGGTCTTTTCAACCAGTTCCCGCACATACCGAAACAACTCCGTCTCTCCCCCCGTGTTTTTCTGCTTTTTCACATCCTGCTGTGCCTTTCGCATCAATTGACGAATATGTTGCCGATCCGCATCGGGATACTGTTCGATAAATTTCTCGAGCGCTACATCGCCTTCCGCAATGAGTTGATCTCGCCATCGTTCGATTTGATGAAATTGCGCCTTACCGGCCTGGCTTTTATTTTGAACTTTTTCGAGCGCCAGCTGAATGGGTTCCACATCCACATTGCGCATTATTTTTCCGATATATTGCAATTGCCGTCGTTTGGCTTCGTGGCTTTTTAATGAACGGGCCGTAAGAATAGCATCCAGCAAGGGATTTTCCAGCGGGATTTTTCGAAGTTCGGTGTCAGAAAGATGCACCAGGGTTTCGCCCATTTTTTGAAGAGCGTCCATGTGGCGTTTCAGAGCAGATTTGGTGAGGGACTTTGGACTGTCAGGTTCAGATGAATCATCGGTCATTTAATGTTCCAGTGGGGCTTTAAAAAGCGGCCTCATAAAATGACGAGACCGCATTTTTAATTTAGTTGGAAGCCGGAGCCGTTGCGTCAGCAGCAGGAGCAGCTGGAGCGGTTGCGTCAGCTTTTTTAGCATGATGATGCTTTTTGCCGTGCTTTTTGCAGTGTTTTTTAGCTTTTTTAGCAGGAGCTGCAGCCTGATCGCTTGACGCGCCGTTTGCTGTTGCCTTGCTGCCATTGTCAGCCAATTGCTGCATGACTGCATCGGATTTTTCCGGTGTAGCCGCTTGTTGAGCGTCTTCAGCCAAAGCAGCTGTGCTGATCAGTGAAGCGCCGATTAATAAAGCGATAAGTTTTTTCATTTTTGTTTCTCCATGTTAAAGTTCGCTAATAAGATACTATAAATTTCACAGAATGAATATCGGCAGAGAGAATTTTTTATGCTTGAAGGTTGGAATCATCCGGAACGGTTAAAAAACGTGGTTGAAGACGTTTTGAAAGAGGCGATCCGGCAGGGGGCAAGTGGTGCGGAAGTGGATATTGGCCTGAATAAGGGGTTCTCGGTAACCTCCCGCATGGGGGATGTCGAGTCGGTGGAATACAACCAGGACAAGATCATTGAAATGACGGTCTATTTTGGCAAGCGAACGGGAGCGGCCAGTTTGTCCGATTTGCGACCGGATGCCATTCAATCCGCTGTGAAAGCGGCCTGCAACATCGCCCGTTTTGGGGATCAGGATGAGTGTGCGGGTCTTGCGCCGAAAGACCGGCTGGCATTTGATTACCCTGAATTAAATTTATCGTTTCCCTGGGCTATTTCCGTCGAGGAGGCGATTGCGCTCACTCGCGAATGCGAAGGAATAGCGCTTTCCAGCGATAAACGTATTCAAAATTCGGAAGGGGCATCCCTTTCCACCACAGCCGGCTGGCATGCCTATGGGAATACAGAAGGATTCATCGGCGTTCAGGCTGCGACCCGGCATGACATCAGTTGCGCGCTGATTGCAAAGGAAGGCGAGGATATGCAGCGCGATTATAATTATACGGTTTCCTGTGATCCGGCTTTACTGGAATCCATCGAATGGGTGGCAAATACGGCAGTTCAAAAAACCATTCGACGATTGAACGCGAGACAACTCTCGACACGAAAAGTGCCGGTTATTTTTATCGCAGAAGAAGCGCGTGGGTTACTCGGCCATTTTGTGGCGGCGATTTCCGGCGGCAATTTATATCGAAAATCCTCGTTTTTGGTGGATCATCTCGGCAAGGCGGTTTTTCCATCCCACATTCAACTGGATGAACGGCCTCATCTGATGAAATCCCTCGGCAGTGCATCGTTTGATGATAATGGTGTTGCAACCCGGCCCAATATTTTTATTGAAAATGGCCTGTTACGCAGTTACTGTCTGGGCGTTTATTCGGCGCGCAAACTCGGGATGGAAACGACGGGTAACGCAGGTGGCGTGCATAATTTATTTATCAACACCGGCACGAAAGATTTATCGGCTTTATTAAAAACCATGGACACCGGGTTACTCGTGACCGATTTGATGGGGCAGGGTATTAATCTTGTCACAGGTGATTATTCGCGAGGGGCCGCCGGTTTTTGGGTAGAAGGTGGAACGATTCAATATCCCGTGGAAGAAATTACGATTGCTGGCAATTTGCGGGATATCTATGCGAATCTGGTTGAAGTGGGAGCCGATGTCGATCAGCGCGGCAACATCCAGACCGGTTCGATTCTCATTGAAAGTATGACAGTGGCAGGTGACTGACAGTGATGCGTTTTATCATAACGATGGCACTGGCGCTCCTGTCCGGCAGTGTTTTTTCAACAGAAACAATTTCGGGATTGCATACAGACTGGATGGATCGGCATCAGGATCCCATGCAAAATTTTTTCCTCTATGCGAATGGAAACTGGATAAAACACAATCCGGTTCCGCCCGCTTATTCCAACTGGGGTCAGTTTCATGCACTCGAAGAAAAAAATCTGCAGCTCATTCGAACGCTTTTGATACGTGCCGCCGAAAATAAGGATGCAACAAAGGGGAGTATTGAACAACAAATCGGTGATTTTTATGCGAGTGGCATGGATGAAAAAGCGATTGAGGCAGCGGGCATCAAACCGCTTTTGCCGGAGTTTTTGCGCATCGATCAGATAAAAAATAATGCGGATCTGGAACGCGTCGTCGCACATTTGCATGAAGCGGGTGTCGGTGCGCTATTTGATTTTCAGTCGATGCAGGATTTAAAAGACAGTCGGGAAGTGATCGCTGTGCTGGCACAAGGTGGACTCAGTTTGCCGGATCGGGATTATTATTTAAAAAATGACACGCATTTTAAAAAAATCCGTGCACAGTATCTGGCACATATTCGAAAATTGTTTGAACTGGCGGGCGATTCCAGGCCTCTTTCAGATCGCGAGGCGAAAACAGTCATGCGGATTGAAACGACGCTTGCAAAAGCGTCCATGCCACGCATTTTAATGCGTAATCCACGCGCCGTGTATCACCCGATGTCGCTTGAAACACTTCAAACGATGACGCCCGATTTTTCCTGGCGTTCCTATTTTTCGGATATGGGTCTTAAGACACTGGATCATGTGAATCTCGCCATGCCAGCATTTTTTAAAATAATAAATGCCGAATTAAAAACGGTTTCGTTGCAGGATTGGAAAATCTATTTGCGCTGGCACGTGCTGGATTCCTTCGCGCCGTATTTATCCAAACCCTTTGAGCGCGAAGATTTTAAAATGAAAGTGGCATTGACCGGCGTGAAAGAAGAATTGCCGCGATGGAAGCGGGTGATTGGTGTCGAAAATCAGGCGTTGGGTTTTGCGATTGGAAAAATATATGTTGAAGAAATGTTTTCAGAAGCTTCCAAAAAAGCGGTAGAAAGTATGATTCAACAAATTCATTTTGCATTGAAAGAACAATTACAAAAAACAACGTGGATGAGCGAAAACACAAAACAGGCAGCGTTGCAAAAACTCAATCAGATGGAAGCGCGTGTGGGTTATCCGGCTATGTGGTGGGATTATTCGTCACTTGAAATTCATCGGGATTCGTATTTATTAAACGTCATGCGTGCAAGTCGATTTTTAACAAGACGTGATTTGAATAAAATCGGAAAGCCCGTCGATAAAAATGATTGGGACATGACGCCGCAAACGATCAACGCTTATTATGATGCATCGATGAATCGCCTGAATATTCCGGCCGGTATTTTGCAGCCGCCTTTTTTTGATATAAATGCCTCGGCTGCCATTAATTACGGTGCGATTGGTTTTGTGATTGGCCATGAAATGACGCACGGTTTTGATGATCAGGGTGCGCAATTTGATGGAACGGGTAATTTAAAAAACTGGTGGACCCAGGGTGATCTGATGAAGTTTCAGAAAAAAACACAAAAAATTGCGGATCAGTTTTCGCGTTATGTGGTGAATGGGTCGCTGCATGTGCAGGGGAAACTCGTGATGGGTGAAGCGGCGGCGGATCTGGGCGGATTGCGTCTTGCCTTTCGTGCATTTCACACACCTGCCATTTATGAAACCGTCAAAACCGTGGAAGGTTTTACGCCGGATCAACAATTTTTTCTAAGTGCCGCACACATCTGGGCAAGCAATATTCGACCGGAAGAAGCGGAGCATCTTGTGATGGTCGACCCTCATCCGCCTGCGATGTATCGGGTGAACGGGACGTTGGCGGATATGACGGCGTTTAGGGAAGCGTTTGGTAAAGAAGCCAAAAATCGGCAAAAACCCAAAAATCTTTAACTCTTTGAATATACAGGGAAATCCATTTTTTTCGGGTGAGAGTCATCGACCGGTTAACTTGTAACCTATTGATTAATAAGGAAAATTTTTAAATTCCTCAGTCAGCTACTCTCCCTCCCCAAACCGATCATTAAACAATCCAACCACCGCATCCCGCGCGGCCAGTTCATCCTTGCCGGTGATCATCAAATCCACCACCGTGCCTTTGGTGACACCCAGTAAAATGAGTGACATGATGCTTTTGCAATTTGCGACCTGATCGTTTTTTTGAATTTCAATCCGGCTTTCGAAGGTATTCGATAACGCGACAAGTTTTGCTGCGGCACGTGTGTGCAAACCCAATGTATTGATGACCATCATTTTTTCATTAATCATGTTTTTTGATTCTATCAATTCGTCTATAAATTAAAATCTTCACCGAGATAAACGGCTCTCACCTGCTTGTTATGTAAAATATCCTGCGGCGTGCCTTCGTGCAGCACTTCGCCCTGGTTCACAATGTAGGCGCGTTCGCAAATATCCAGCGTTTCACGCACATTGTGGTCAGTGATTAACACACCAATATTTCGTGTACGCAAATGCGTGATGATGCGTTTGACATCCACGACTGAAATGGGATCAATACCTGCGAACGGTTCATCCAGCAAAATAAATTGTGGTTCGGTTGCAAGTGCGCGTGCGATTTCCACACGACGTCTTTCACCGCCCGAAAGACTGATGCCGGGCGTGTTACGAATTTGTGTGATGTGAAATTCTTCCAGCAAACGATTGAGTATTTCTTCACGCTGCATCGCATTCAGATTTTTTCGAAGTTCAAGAATCGCCATGATGTTATCTGCTGCTGACAATTTTCGAAAAATAGAGGCTTCCTGCGGCAGGTAGCTGATCCCCAGTTTCGCGCGAAGATGGACAGGCAGGGTTGTGATGTCCTGATCATCCAGAAAAATATGACCACTGTCACACGGAATCAATCCGACGATCATGTAAAAAGAAGTCGTTTTGCCCGCACCATTCGGCCCAAGCAACCCGACCACTTCACCACGACGAACCTGTAACGAGACATCCTTGACAGCTTGCCGTGTTCGATATTTTTTACTGATTTTTTCAATGCGTAAAGTGCTCATGATTTCAATTGGCCAGGTTCAATAATAATGGTTGCGCGCCCCGTTTTTGACGGAGGCGCTGTCACAATCTGTTCTTTCATGTTGTAAACAAGGGTCGGTCCCTGAAAGGAATTTTTTCCCTGGGTGACGATCACATCTCCTTCGAGATACACCATCGAGCGGGCAGGGTAAAATTTGATAATTTTTGCTTTTGCGTGCAACAGCGGATCACCCGGTTTGGGACGGGTTGTGTATTCTGCAAGATCCGTCAATCCATACGCAATGGCTTGTTCCATTTTATGTTTGTCATTATTTATCGTCACCACGCGATCGGCTGTCAGATGCGTTGTACCCTGATCGATTTTGACATGGCCTTCGTAAATATTCGTGCCGGTTTTATAATTGAACGTTGAGCCGTCTGAAACAATGTGCATGATTTCATGATCATCACCTTGCAGCGCAAGCAAACCCAACGGGATGAATAAAAAAATAAAAAACACATATTTCAATCCAGGATGCAGGCTAGGATGCAGGGACATAGTCACCCCTCGCTTCAGACAACAATTTAACCGTTCCATCATTTAAGTTGGCCACCATACCGACCGCATGAATGACCGTATCCGGTTGGGTGATGACAACAGGCTGATCGGTTGAAGCCTGTTTTTTATCCGGAAACACCGTCAACGTCGTTGTTTCCATCACCGTGTCAGGATTGGCGACATCCGTTGGATGATGAATGACAACATGATCCGAAAAAATAATTTCTTCTGTGCCGTTTGATGCTTCTGCATGATTTGAATTAATGGTCCAGGGTGCGGGTGACTGGCGATACACCGTCACGTGCGGGTGGTCAATCCAGGTCACATCATCTTCTGCATAATGCGTCATGACAGGTGCTTCTACCTTGAGTGATGGCGCGCCCTGTTTATTCATGACGAGTGCGATAACATTTTCCATGCGCGCATCCGGTTCATCGGAATGATCATGATTTTTGGACGACGGTTGTCTCGATAACAGAATCGACCAGGCACTTAATGTAAACGCTACGAGAAACAATAATGTCATCAGCGTATTTTTTTTTGAAAAAAAAGTCATGATAGCCTTTGTAAATAATCATTAACGCTGGAATGCCATGTGCCCTGGGCTTTCATGATGAACTCGCATAATTCACGCACGGCGCCTTGACCACCCGGCGTCTCAGTCACGAAAGCAACATGCTCATGAATGACTTTGGGCGCATTCGGAACGGAGACAGGCAAACCTACCCGGGCAAGCAACGGCAGATCAGGCAGGTCATCGCCGATATAGGCAATATCCATATCATTTACGCCCAGTTTTTGTTTCAGATCCGTATAGGCAAGCCATTTGTCGGATTGTGCCTGGTAGACATGTTCGATACCCAGATCCTGCATGCGTAATGTGACTGCATCGGATTTTTTGGCTGTGATAATGGCAACGTGTACACCGGATTTTTGTAACAGTTTCATACCAAGACCATCGTGCACATTGAAATCTTTTATTTCAGAGCCCGTCGGGCCATAAAACAAGGCACCGCTCGTCAGAACACCATCCACATCACAAATCAGCAGACGAATTTTTTTTGCTTTATCACTCAGCGTCGTTTCCATCAGACGAGTCCTGCACGTAAAATATCGTGCAAATGCACCACACCGACAGGATGGTTTTCATCATTCGTGACGATCAATGCCGTGATTTTGTGGGATTCCATCAGGTTTAACGCATGGGCTGCCAGTGTGCCGGGTCGAATAATTTTGGGATTTTGGGTCATGACATCCTGAATGGCTGTTTTGTGAATGTCCTTGTCATTATCAAATGCGCGACGTAAATCACCGTCTGTGACAATCCCTGCCAGTTCATTTTGCGGATTGATGACGGTTGTCATGCCCAGTTTTTTTTGCGTCATTTCAACCAGCGCGGTTTTTAAAAGTGCATCCAGATTGACTTTCGGGATGGCGCTTCCCGTATGCATGATTTCATCGACACGCAATAACAAACGTCGGCCGAGTGTTCCACCGGGATGAGACAGCGCAAAATCTTCTGCGGTAAAACCGCGTTGCTCGAGAAGCGCTATCGCCAGCGCATCACCCATGACGAGGGTGGCTGTTGTGCTGGATGTCGGAGCCAATCCCAATGGACAGGCTTCTTTTTCCACACTGACATTGATATTGATGCCGGCGGCTTTGGCGAGTGTGGAATTCGGATTGCCGGTCAGTGCAATCACCGGGATTTTCAATCGGGTGATAAACGGTAAAATCGAGAGGATTTCTTCTGTTTCACCGGAGTTGGAAATGACCACCAGACAATCATTGGGTGTGATCATGCCAAAATCGCCATGTTTGGCTTCACCGGGATGGATGAAAAAGGCCGGGCTGCCGGTACTTGCGAAAGTCGCCGCGATTTTTCTGCCAATATGGCCGGATTTTCCCATGCCCATCACAATGATTTTGCCCTGACAGGCGAGCAGGTATTCACAGGCCTTGACGAAGTCGCCATTGATTCGTTCAGTGAGCGCGCTCACCATGGCTGCTTCTGTCTCAATCACCGATTTTGCTGATTTGCAAATCTTTTCAATAAGTTGCATGATTTTACCTTTTAGTCGGTCGCGCGTTTTGATCCGTATTTTACCCTGACTTGACCCCTTTTTGGAAAAAACTTTACAGGAAAATTGTTTTCAGGCAGTGAGAGGATTATGATAGCGATGAATCGTTGTTTTTTAAGGCTAAATCATGAATACATTCAATCATCCGCCCAAACGTCTCTATCGTTCACGCACTCAAAAAGTCCTTGCCGGTGTCTGCGGGGGGCTTGCGGAATACTTCAATGTGGATCCGACCTGGGTTCGGCTGATTTTTATCCTGTTATCGCTTTTGGGCGTCGGGCTGTTTGTCATTGTCTATATTATATTCTGGATTATTGTCCCGCTTGCGCCATCTGCCCCTGCCGGGTCCGTCACGATTGACAACCCGTCGAAATAAGGGCGTCCTTTCTGCATGGATAATCTTGTCGAAATCAAAGGGTTACATTTTCAGCGAAATGGACGGCCCATATTTGATGGTGTGGAGATGATTATTCCACGAGGAAAGGTGACAGCAGTCATGGGACCGAGCGGCACGGGCAAGACGACGTTACTTCGCCTGATCGGTGGCCAGTTGCAGCCGGATCAGGGCAGCATTCAGGTGGCAGGTCAGAACATTCACCGATTATCTTCCGGCGAGTTATATCGCTTGCGAAAAAAAATGGGCATGCTGTTTCAAAGCGGCGGCCTGTTTACGCATCTCAATGTCTTTGAAAATGTCGCCTTTCCCTTGCGAGAGCACACGAAATTATCCGAAAGCATGATCCGAAGTCTGGTCTTGATGAAGTTACAGATGGTTGGATTGCGCGGTGCAAGGAACTTGATGCCGAGTGAATTGTCAGGTGGCATGGCGCGACGTGTGGCGCTGGCGCGCGCGATCGCGATGGATCCTCAGTTGATCATGTATGATGAACCGCTTTCCGGCCAGGATCCGATATCGATGGGTGTTCTCGTGAAACTCATTCGTTCGGTTAATGATGCATTGGGTTTGACGAGTGTTATCGTGTCGCATGATGTGTCGGAAACATTAAGTATTGCGGATTATGTCTACGTGATTTCAGATGGCAAGTTGATTGGAAAAGGGACGCCGCAAGTGATTGCCAATGATCGATCGGAAAAACTGCAACAATTTTTGCGTGGATTGCCGGATGGTCCTGTGCCATTTCATTATCCGACCCTTCCGTACGAAGAGGATTTGCTGTCGAGGGTTAATGCATGCTAAACCGGATGGCGGCATTAGGTCGTTTGGGCATTGACCACGTTCGCCGTTTTGGCAACGCCGGGCAGTTGCTGTTTTATGTTATTTTTCGTGTGCCACATGTCAGGAAAGGTTTTCCGCTCGTTCTGCAACAGGTTTATGCGGAAGGCGTTTTGTCGCTCGTTATTATTATGGTATCGAGTCTTTTTATTGGCATGGTGGTGGCGCTGCAAGGTTATCATACGCTCGTCAAATTCGGGGCATCGGCGGCGCTTGGCCCGCTGGTGGCCTTGAGTGTGGTTCGGGAATTGGGGCCTGTCGTGACAGCGCTTTTGTTTGCGGGACGGGCGGGGTCTGCCGTCACAGCTGAAATTGGTTTGATGAAAGCGACAGAACAATTGTCCAGTATGGAAATGATGGCTGTGAATCCTGTACATCGGGTCATTTCACCGCGATTATGGGGTGGTTTTATTTCAATGCCACTCCTCACAATGATTTTTAATGTGACTGCGATTTATGGCGCCTATCTCGTGGGTGTCAAATGGCTGGGTCTGGATGCCGGTGTGTTCTGGTCGAATATGCAATCGTCTGTGGATTTTCACGCAGACATTGTCAATGGCATTATCAAGAGCACGGTATTTGGTTTTGTGGTAGCCTGGATTGCTGTGTATCAGGGCTATTTTGCAGAACCGACATCGGCAGGTATCGCGAATGCCACGACGCGTACTGTTGTTTATTCTTCGTTGGCGATTCTGGGGCTTGATTTTGTATTAACCGCGATGATGATAGGGGGTTGGTGATGTTATCGCAGCGGACGATTGAAACATTGACAGGGTTATTTTTATTGGCAGCCATCGGTGCCTTGCTTGTGTTGGCATTCAAGGTGAGCGGGTTGACCAGTTTTTTCAAGACGGAAGGTTATAATGTCACGGCGTCATTTGATGATATTGGCCAGCTGAAAGTTCGGGCAGCCATTAAAATCAGTGGGGTCACAGTGGGCGAAGTCAGTTCCATTCGACTGGATCCAACGACTTATAAAGCAGTGGTGACCATGCATATTCATTCGAGTGTGAATGATATTCCGGATGATTCGGCTGCGGCTATTTTAACAGCGGGCCTTCTGGGGGATAACTATATTGAAATTTCGCCAATGTACAGCACGACCTTTTTGAAAAATGGCAGCGAGATTCAGGAGACACATGCCGCCATGATTCTCGAAAAATTGATCGGACAGTTTTTATTTAAAATTGGAAGTGACAACAAGAAAAGTGATGCGCCGAATAGTGATGCAACCAAACCGGTTCAGAAAAAATAATGGGAGAATCAGCAATGAAAAAAACTTTTTTATCACTGTGGGCTTTTTGTGTGACAGGATGTATCGCTCTTGCGATCCTTTCTCTTCCGGCAAGGGCGGCGGGTGGTGGGCCGGTGGATATGTTGCAATCGGTTGCGGACCAGATGATTGCAAGTCTTAAGGCAAACAAAACGACGCTGAAACAAAATCCGGGGCTTGTTTATTCGCTGGCAACCCGGATTATCGTGCCGCATGCGGATCTGGATGAAATGTCCAAACGCGTTTTGCCGCCACAAACATGGAACAGTGCGAGCGCGAGTCAGCGTCAGGCATTCAAGCGCGAATTTACAACGCTGCTTGTCAGGACCTACGCATCGGCTCTTGCCGAATATAAGGATCAGACAGTTCGTTTCTTCCCTGTGCGTGGTGGTTATGCGGGTAGATCAACGGTCAGGGTAGATAGCCAGATTATTCGATCGGATGGTCCATCCATTTCAGTCAATTACAGCGTCGTATCAACCGGTTCTGGCTGGCGTTTATATGACATGACAGTGGAAGGCGTCAGCATGCTGCAAAGTTTCCGTTCACAATTTTCCGATCAGCTGGCAAGAGGTGATATGGCAAGTCTGATTAATGTGCTGAAACAGCATAACGGACGGTAACTGTCACATGACAGCAGCGACTGGCAGAGTGAATGAAAAAGGTCACCTGATGATTTCAGGTGACCTTGATTTTGAAACGGTTCCTTTTTTGTGGGAACAAAGCCTTTCTTTTTTCAGTACATCGGATGATGTGCATATTGATTTGGGTCACATTACTTTTTCAAACAGCGCAGGTGTTGCGCTGCTCATCGAATGGATGAAATACGCAAAGGCTCTCCGCAAAAATATTTATTTCCATCATATTTCTTCCCAACAAAACTCAATCATTGAGGCTGTTGGTATAGACGCATTAGTAAAAACCCTAAGCTAACCTGCTGATGACATAAAGTGAAATTGTCAACAAAAAAGTTATAATTAAATTATATTTACTTTGTTAACTTTACCACCAGGAGAGAAAAACCATGCGCGCAAAGAAATCAGTTAAAAAGGCAGTAGTAAAAAAAGCAGGTAAAAGAGCAGCGGTAAGAAAAGCAGTTAAAAGAGCAGGGGTAAAAAGAGCAGTGAAAAGAGCTGTAGCAAAAAGAGCCGTTAAAAAAGCAGTTAAAAAAGCTGTTGTGCGAAAGGCAGTTAAAAAAGCTGTCAAAAAACGCGTTGCAAAGAGAAAGCCTGCAGCAAAGAAACGAAGAACGGTTAAGCGTAAAGCGAAGAAATAATCGAAGTCTGTCTGCTCCCGAAAACGGGATGTCTTTTTGGAGCATCCCGTTTTTTTATGCCCTGTAAAACTATATGCTTTGAATGAGCCATCAATCTGCACTATACTTTTCCCTGTGAAATGGCAATTTAACCTGTTCGAGGATCGTCAACATGAGTGGCTGGACCGGATTGGATTTTCTTATCTTTCTTATTTTTTTGATCAATACGATGCTTGGCATGGCGCGTGGCGGCATCAAGGAAATGATTTCAATGATTTCATTGTGCGCAGGGCTCATCGTGATGATCAAGTTTACCGTGCCGCTTACAAAGTTCCTCGATGGCTCACCGCTCATGAATGACTTTTTGACCTCCCAGTTTACCCTGAATTTCATGAAAGCTATTGATATGCCGCCATTGACGATGAATAACCTTTTGGCCATGGATTATTGCGTGAGCATGCTGGTGTGCTTTGTCGGCGCTTTTTGTGCCTGTGAAGCAACGCTCGCTTTCTCCAGCATGATGGAAGCCTTTGGTTTGACGGCAACGATTATGAATCGGAAGCTGGGTGCAGCACTGGGCGCAACGCGCGGCTTTGTCTTTGCGCTGGTTTTTATTGTCATCGTGCAACGTCTTTTCGCAAGTGATGTGCCGGCGTCCAATTTCATTAATTTACTCGGCGGCTCTGCGGCCAGAATGAATAGCATTATCCTTGAGAAGGCGCCTGAAAAATATATAGAAATTTTGAAGGACAAGGATTTGTATAATCAAAACGAAATATTGAAAGAGCTTCCAAAGCCGAACTGGTGAGGTGATGGTTAAATCAAATTCACTTCCGGCGTCAGCTGAACGCTAAACTTGTCGTGCACGGATTGCTGGATTCGTTCTGCGAGCTCAAGGATGGCACTTCCCTTGCAAGCATTATAATTGACGAGAATCAATGCCTGTTTTTCATGCACGCCCGCATCACCAAAACGCTTTCCTTTGAATCCGCATTGCTCAATCAACCATGCCGCAGGAATTTTGATCGTATCAACATCCCCGGAAGGAAAGGAGGGCATATCGGGGAAGTGTTTTTTAAGTTCGGAAAAATGGGCACGGGGAATCAGTGGATTCTTGAAAAAGCTGCCAGCGTTGCCCAATTCTTTTGGATTGGGTAATTTGCTCTGGCGGATATGAATGATGGCGTCACTGATGGCTTTAATACTCAGGTCCTTGACCTGCATGGATTCCAATGTTTCCTGAATATTGCCATATTCAATGTGAAAGCGGTGTTTTTTATCCAGCCGCAACACAACGGATAAAATGGCATACTGATTTTTATATTCATTTTTAAAAACACTGTCACGGTAACCAAATCGACAGTCCGCCTGCTGGAATGTTTGAATGCTTCCATCAAGCAGATTCATCGCTTCTGCTGTTTTAAACACATCGCAGAGTTCCATACCATAAGCGCCAATATTTTGAATCGGCGCGGCTCCAACAGTGCCTGGGATGAGCGAGAGATTTTCAACGCCGCCATAACCCCGTTCGATGCAATACATCACAAAATCATGCCAGTTTTCACCGCTACCCACTTTTAACCAGACATGGTCATCATTTTCAAAGACCGTCTGAATGCCCCGGATAGCATTTTTAATAATGAGCCCATCATAGTTTTTCGTGAATAAAACATTGCTCCCATCGCCAAGGACCAGTTTGGGTATCTTTCGAAAAGGCGTATCGGTCAGGAGGGCAGCCAGTTCTTCAGGCGATTGAATGGCAATAAAATAGCGGGCATTTGCATCAATTCCAAAGGTATTGAAGCGTTTTAAGCCAATATTTTCCTGGATGGAGGACGTGATATTGTGCATGATCGTTCAGGCTTCCGAATCCGCTGTTGTGTGTTTCTTTATGATACCGCGCAACAGGAGACTCAAAAAGTTATATTTTTTAACCTTCGCGTATTAATTTGTTTATATGCAACTCAACCGGTTGATTTAGATCAAAAAATAATCATTCGAGAGGGGGTATAATGAACTTACATAATTAAATGACCGAGGAACCATCCCATGAAAAGCCTATTTTTTCTAGCGAGAGGTGCCGTCACTTTTTTATCATTGCTGTTATTGGCTTCCTGCGCCAATCAGATCCAGTCAACCGATCCCACCAGTCCAACGCGCTATGCCGGTAACCGGTTTGATGTGGATTATTCGTCCCGGTTGCCCAAATTTTTAAATACAGCAGGGAGAAAAACGGTGCTCGTGGACCCTAATGTGCATGCGTGGGGTGCCTACGATGCGAATGGTGAGCTGGTTCGGGCCGGGATTGCAACAGCGGGGGCCGCGGTTTGTCCGCCCGATGCTGACAAGGCAAGCTGCTATACCGGGATCGGAACGTTTAAAATTACAGGTCTCGGGGATGAAACGTGTATTTCAAAAAAATATGCCAATGGTCTGATGCCTTATTGCATGTATTTTCACGATGGCGAGGCATTGCATGGATCGCCTGACAATATTGTGGTTGAAGATAACCTGAGCCATGGCTGTGTGCGCATGCGCATACCGGATGCTGAATGGATGCGATATCACTTCGCGCAAGTCGGAACACGTGTGATTGTGTTGCCTTACCAATAATGCGCTGTCACGCAATAAACGTGCCGTCATTGCGGCGTCTGTCATTGCGGCCTCTGTCATTGCGAGGAGCGCCTTATGCGACGAAGCAATCCAGAAAAGCTTTTCTGGATTGCTTCACCCGAAAAGCATGGGTTCGCAATGACAGAGGCCGCAATGACAGCATCGTCTGGCCCGGCCACTATTTAATAATCGTCACTCCCATCATCCGCCACAACACGCGTGTTGTTGCCATAAATGACCAGAATATGCTGCCGGGTTTTTAACTGAAGATCTTCGGTCTGCACGAGCGAGATAATGGCACCGCTGTTCAGACGGATGACATATTCATAACCATGTGAACGTCCCATGGTCGCATCAGTGGTCGTGTTTGCGGTCGCAGCAGGGGTTGTTCCATTATCAACCACGGTAGAAGTGCTTTCTGCAGCCGGATTGTGGATACGTACCGGCCGCTTGGAAATAATCACACCAGGAACCACTTTTTTGATCTTGCCGACTTCAGCCGAATCGTAATCGCCAGGCGGCGTATCTTTTGTACAACCGGCGAAGAGCAGGCAAAGGGAAACAGCAAGGCAGGTAAAGCTATTTTTGTATTTCATCATTGTGTCGTCCATTCCTCATTAATAGGCAAAAATGATACAATCAAATCAGGGACAAAGTAAATTCCTTTTCGTCATTTTTTGGGACCACAACATGTTAAGTTTTTTATGGATCATGGCTGCATTCTGTCTTGTTTTATTCAATGCGTTTTTTGTGGCGGCGGAATTCGGGATGGTCAAGCTTCGCCATACCCGTCTCGAGGAAATGGCAGAAGATTTTGGATTGCGAGGCAAGATTCTTTTCGCGATCCACAGGGAACTGGATGCCTATCTCTCAGCCTGTCAGCTGGGCATCACACTGTCTTCTCTCGGATTGGGCTGGATTGGCGAGCCTGCTTTTTCAAGATGGCTTGCGCCTCTTTTTTATTATTCCGGCATCACGTCCCCGCATCTTACCGAATTTATTTCTTTTTTTGTTGCATTTTCATTGCTGTCTTTTTTACACATTGTCGTCGGCGAGCTCATGCCAAAGTCACTCGCTATCAGGCAGTCTGAAAAAGTATCGTTATGGACGGCTGTGCCCTTGTATGGTTTTTACTGGTTGATGTATCCCGCGATCTGGCTGTTAAACACGTGTTCCCTGTTTTTATTAAAATTGGCCAGACTCGACAAGACACATCGCGGTGAAAATTTTTATTCGACAGATGAAATTAAATTGATACTGAGCTCGAGTCACTTGCATGGCGAGCTTACGAAAGAAGAAACTGAAATCATTGAACACACACTGGATTTTGCAGATCTGAAAGTGACGGATTTAATGCGACCGATTGAAAAAATGATTACGCTGAAAATTGACATGCCCACGGAAGAGTTATTCAAAATTGTTCTTGAGACACGTTACACCCGTTATCCTGTGATGGATGAAAAACAAAAAACCATTTTAGGCATTCTGCATTCAAAAGATTTATTGAAAGCGTTGTATGAGAAAAAAAATATTTTATCCATCAAAAAAATGATCCGCCCGCTGGTAAAAATTTCGCATCATTCATCGGCTCTCGATTTGCTCCGAAAATTTCAGGAAGGTATGCCGCATTTTGCGATTATTTATCGCGGGCCTGAGAAACCGGTTGGATTTATCACGCTTGATAATTTGTTGCATATTCTGGTCGGTCGTATCAAGGATGAATTTCATCGCACAAAGGATGAATGGATCAGGACAAAAGATGGCGGATTTATCATGAGTGGAAACAGTCCGATCTATGCACTTGAGCGGGCGATGGATATCGATATTCCTGCGGAGGAAGATGTCACAACCTTGTACGGACTTATCCTCCAGAAACTCGGCACATTGCCGACTGTCGGCGATAAAATTGAATTTGATGATTTTGTTGCTGTGATTGAATCCATGCAGGGAACTAAAATTCTCAAGGTGAAAGTGTCGCCTGTTAAAAAATAAAAAAGCGTGATGATTTATTTTTTTTAACTAAAAAATAGTTTAAATTAAAAAAAGTTGTTTGGTATAAAAAATAATTTTATTTCCCATTTTACACTATTTTTTGCGTAAAAATTTTTTCTTAATGCAAAAAAAATCAAGCAGTTAGCAGAAAATGAATAAAAAGGTTTTAAAATGCGCCGCTCTCGGGTATACTGCCCGACATGCAATTAATTAATAACCTTTCAAAATTTTTTATTTTCGTTGTATTGAGTTGTAGTCTTTTGATAGCGTTGCACAGTAACCATCTCGATATCACGGCATCTAATTTTGCGAATCATGATCTGGATGAAATGATTGCGTCAGATGATAATAGCATCTGGAGTAGTATCAGCGATCAGTTTCAGTTAGATCATAAAACGCAAAATGCTGCAGTTCAGGCCGAGATTCGCGGATTACTTGCTGACCAGCAAAAACTCTATCAAATTTTACAGGCAGCAGCTCCGTACATTTATTTCATTCACCAAAAGGCGCAAGAAAAAGGTCTGCCGGGTGAGCTTGCGCTCATCCCCGTGATTGAAAGCGAATTTAATCCAAACGATCATTCCTCCAAAAAGGGTGCGACGGGTCTGTGGCAATTAATGTCAGGCACTGCGCATGAGCTGGGCGTTAAGGTTAAATCAGGTTACGATGGCCGCAAAAATGTGGTGAGTTCAACCAACGCGGCGCTCGCGTACTTCAAGGATCTGGGCAATGATTTTAAAGGCGACTGGTATCTTGCGATTGCAGCCTACAATTGTGGCCAGGGACGAATTGCTTCTGCTGTGAAAAAAACGGGATCACATGATTTCTGGAATTTGCCATTGCCGCACGAAACGCGATGCTATGTTCCAAAATTGCTTGCTGTGGCAGCTATTATCAAGAACCCGGAAAAGTATGGGGTACAGTTGCCGCCTATTACTAACAAACCCTATTTCACGCAAATAAAAGTCACCAAACCGGTCAGTCTGGCAAAACTCGCAACAGCGCCAGGGGTCAGTGCCAATACACTGCGTGTGTTAAATCCGGATTACAATCACGGTAATGTGCCGAAATCAAAGGACGGTGTTTATGCACTTTTGGTGCCGGTGGATGAAGCCTCGGCCGTTCGAAACCAGTTGCAGAAAACCAATCAGATTGTTGCCTGAAAATCCCACCTATATCTCTATTAACCCCATGAATTTATTGATATTAATAAAATCTTAATCTTTGTGCGGTACAATTTTATTTACTCTGCTACCCTAATAAACTACGATTGGATTCCTGAAAATAAGGAAACAGACATCAGTGACAGAGGCTCGGGTGAAGGAAATGAATGAAGTGACAGCACAACCTCATTTGCAACGGAAGTTGAATGCACGGCTGCTCAATATGATCGCGATTGGTGGTTCTATCGGGACAGGCATCTTTTTGGCAAGCGGCAGTGCAGTGCATGCAGCGGGCCCGGGTGGTACGCTTCTGGCTTATTTCATCACCGGTGCGATGGTTTATTTTCTGATGACGAGTCTTGGTGAAATGGCAGCGTATATGCCAAGCACGGGTTCATTCTATGTGTATGCGTCACGATTCGTGGATCCGGCTTTGGGTTATGCGCTCGGGTGGAATTACTGGTACAACTGGGCGATTACGGTCGCGGCCGAAGTCACCGCTGCAACACTCGTCATGCATTTCTGGTTTCCTCATAGCTCCAACTTTTTGTGGAGTGGATTATTTCTCAGTGTTTTTTTTGGATTCAATGCGTTGTCTGCGCGCGGTTTTGGTGAGGCAGAGTATTGGTTTTCCTGTATTAAGGTCGCTGCCATTCTGGTTTTCATTCTCGCCGGTTGCGGCATGATTGCAGGCATGATTAATCATGAAACGATTGGATTTAAAAACTGGAATGTGGGTGATGGTCCTTTTCATGGTGGATGGCTTGCGATTTTTGGTGCATTCGTTGTCGCCGGATTTTCCTTTCAGGGAACTGAATTGATTGGTGTCGCAGCAGGTGAAAGTCACGAACCCCATAAAACCATTCCGAAAGCAGTCAAGCAAATATTCTGGCGCATTTTGTTATTTTTTATTTTATCTATTCTGGTGATCAGTTTGTTGATTCCCTACACGGCGGATCAACTGGCGAGTTCCGATATTCAGGTGAGTCCATTTACGTTAGTGTTTAAACATTTGGGGATTACGTTTGCGGCATCCCTGATGAATGCCGTTATTTTGACGGCGATCTTATCAGCGGGTAATTCAGGGATGTATGCATCCACCCGCATGTTGTGGTATCTCGCGAAAGAAGGGCATGTCCCGGCCATTTTTGCGCGCGTAAACAAACGTGGTGTTCCCATGTATGCTCTCCTTGCCACAACTGCTGTTGCATTATTAGCTTTTCTTTCTTCTTTTTTTGGGAATGGTGCTGTTTATTTCTGGTTATTGAATGCATCCAGTCTGAGTGGATTTTTGGCGTGGCTCGGTATTGCCATCAGTCATTACCGTTTTCGCAAGGCCTATCTCCACCAGGGCCGTGACATGAAAGAATTGCCTTATGTCGCGAAAGGTTATCCTTATGCACCACTTCTCGCCTTTGCGTTGTGTCTTGTGATTATTGGCGGACAGAATTATCAGGCGTTTGCGGGAGGTCATATCAGCTGGTATGGCGTTTTCGTTTCCTATATTGGTCTTCCGTTATTTGTTGCCCTCTGGCTCGGCTACAAGTGGGCTAAAAAAACAAAAGTGGTCAGGCTGCATGAATGTGATTTTCAGTATGAAGGCGGGCGGTGATTATTTGGAGAATTGGCAATGACTATCACAAAAAAACGAAATTTATTTGAAGAATTGAAGCAAGGTATTCAGGAAATTAAAAACCACAAAGCAAAAAAAATTATCTTACGTTCACATAAAGTTAAAAAAATGCAGCGTTCTGCAGGCAGCGTTGCTTGTTCTCCTGGTAAGAAAATATCCTGATATTCCAGGGCGTGTCGTTAATCTGAAATGATACGATATAATTTATGGTTATTTCAGGTTTCTGTCCGCTAGTCATCTACCATGCTGGTTTGTTGTTATTCGAAGTCTCAATCGGAGTGTCATCCTGAGGCATCTTCTCGCCGAAGGATCTGCTGCTATTTCTAAAGACATTTTTGCGAAAGCTTTGCGAATAGCAGCAGATCCTTCGGCGAGAAGATGCCTCAGGATGACACTCCGATTGAGGCTTCGAATAACAACAAATCAGCATGGTTGATGACGCACGGATAGAGGCCTGAAATAACGATGAATGAAAAAATCGATCATTTTTTGATCTTTATTTAAGGGTTTCTTAAGATTGAATTGATACAATATAACGCTTTGACCAAGCCAATTACACCCCGAACTGACAGAGATTGAAATTATGCTGGCTAAAAATGCAAGAAAATTTCCTGAACAGAAAGCAAGTGAAATCAGTGAGCCAGTTATTGATGTGCTACTACATCAGGTACGTTTTGACGAATTACTTCAATGCGACAGGGCTGAACTTCAAGCCATCTACCCGAATGTAATGACTGCAGCAGACATCATTTTAAAAGAAATAGGCAAGCATGAATTGCCAGCCAGGCGCTCATTTAATGTCAGATTTTGGGATTTAGCCAGGTTAATGAATCTTGAGCGTGACCTTCGGGAGGTATTAAATTATCTTTCCAAAGGAGAAGTGGCTGCAAGGGCATCTACATTTTTCTGGTTTAA
>DATIJJ010000004.1:0-4113 GCA_035478795.1 Gammaproteobacteria bacterium
AAAAATTGGCCGGTTGTGAATGTCTTTAACTTTCTTCACAATTGCCAGATCGCGCACCATCAGCTCTTTTATCAAGCCATTTAAGTGCGTGCCTTTTTTGATGTTTAACAATTCGGCAAACTCTTTTCGAGTCATGCCAAATTGCCCTGCCCTACCAAGCGCTTCGAGCATTTGCGTGCATTGTTGTTGGCGATATTGAGACATTTTAAACTCCTATATGATACCGAGGCGGATACGGTAACACACCGGTGTCTCATACGTCAAATTTTGGGTGCACCAAAAATGTCTCCATTGAATCGCGCGCGCGCAAACGCTAGGCGCGCGCCAAATCTAGACTCTTAATTAAGAGTCCACGTTCCAATGCAAATACAAATGCAAATGCAAATACAAATGCAAGTTGCTAGTGTTCAACATCAAATTACAAATACCTCCTGCTTTTCGTGCTGCTGACACTCGATGGCAGGATTGAGTACAATCCCTATCCATCTCGTTTTAGCATCAGCACTCAAGCAGTCTATTTCGCATAGTCTCATACCCTAACCCAACTCTTAAAAGAGAGTCTTGTTTGGTCGCGCGCGTAAGACTATGCGAACTTATGACGATCTACATTTCAGGGGGTTAGAGTCATCTTCAAAAATGCCGTTTATTCTTGCGAGGATGGCCTAAATTTCAACGCTACGCGAGATTTCGCATGGATATGGGTTTACTTTCACCACGCCACAGAATCACACCTTAAAAAATTAAAAAGATCGCCATAATTAAAAAGATGAGCATCAGCATAATTATTTTGATGCCCTTATAATTGGGTTTGATCGGCTCAATTTCGAGCTGGTTTTTAAATAGGTTTTTTGTGCCATTCAAGAATGCGATTCTGAGTGAACATATATGTTCATCAAAAATGGCTTGGAAAAACCTTCAAAAGGAGCTGGCATTATGGCGAACAATTTTGGCGGTGGAAGTTTCACAGTTATTGATTATGACCGTGAAAAATCTCCTATGGGCTTCAATACGGCGGCGATCACGGCGGCATCTCTGCCGGGTACGTTGACCCAATTTGGAGCGTTAAGAACGGCTATTCAGGGGATAATTTTGGGCAATATTGCGAGTGAAGACCTGTACGTCAATCGCACTAAATTGACCAACATTCCACCCACCGACCCAAGCGCCCAACGTGAGCGAAAATGGCTTGTGAAGTATGAGGACACTACACAATTCTTTGATGCTCCCGTGAATGCCATCCCCAACGCCGGGTACAAAAAGCAATTTAACGTTGAGATCGGCACGGCAGATTTTACCGTGACGAACTTACCCAACAACGGCGATGAAGCCGACCTGACAGAAACCAGCATAGCGGCATTTGTCACGGCATTTGAGGCTATCGCCCGTTCCCCCTACGGCGGTGCAGTAAATGTGACTCAAATCCTCGCCGTAGGCCGTAGCACCTAACCCGGCTTCCATGCCATATCTCACACCAAATACGCCGGCGACAGATCAAATGATTTGTCGCCGGCTAAAAATCCCGGCTCAAACTGACTGGTTGGCTCTTGTCGATGGAGCATTAACTACGCTTGTGCAAGACTGGAATTGGGAGCAATTTGGAAGCTCCACAATTGACGAAACAATACAAGCGTTCTATCAAATGCTGACCGATTACACCGATTCAACAGGATATTGCATGATAGGCTCAATTTTCCCCTACATGACTGCCGACCCGCCGGCAGGTACTTTGATCTGTGACGGTGCAGCACACGCCCGGACAGATTACCCGGACTTATACGCCGCCCTCGATGCGGCTTTCATCGTCGATGCAAATTATTTTGTGACTCCTGATTTGCGAGATCGAACCGTTATTGGTGCAGGTGATGCCGGCGGCAGCTCCACACCTCGCACGGTAGGCGAAATTGGCGGCGAGGAAGCCCACACGCTGACAACCGGCGAGCTGGCTTCTCACACTCATACCGATGCCGGGCATACACATAGCTATTTGCCGCCTGGAACGTCTATTCCAGTCGTCGCGCCCGGTGAAGTGCCGGTTACGGCGATAAATCTTATACCGGGTGTGACCGGCATTGGATTTGCCGCAATACAAAACACCGGTGCAGACCTACCACACAACAACATGCAGCCATTTTTGGCGCTCAATTATTGCGTGGTGGCAAAGTAAAAACATGACAAGCCAGCGCCAAAAAAAAGCGGGGTTTCCCCTGCCGGACCCGGTTCTTGGATGGCCTCTCATGGATGTATGCTTGAAAATTCCTGACGCGCCCGAATATCGCCGGGCGTTTGTCGGTCATCTCTACGCGCTCGGCTTATGGGCGAGCTGGGAAAAATCCTACTTGCCGGGCGACACTCGCGCCAAAGAAGCCGGGCAGCTCTGGCGCGATGTTCTCAACCAATATTTAGACATGGGGTGTGAAATGAGCTGTTGTTGTCCAGAGCCGAACGGCACACGCTTTAATGCTGATGGCAGCTCGTCGGTCACTTATGACGGCGGCGCTACATGGGTTCCCAATCCAGACGACCCGCGCACCAACGCGCCGCAGCTCCCACCACCGACCACACCACCCGGTGCAGACACCAAATGCAAAGCAGCAAATAACGCTTTGCAGCAAATCAAAGATGCTCAATCCGAATTTTCAAACAATTTGGAGTCGGGCAAGAACTTGCTGCAATTGGGTTTGGCAATCGCTGGAGTCATTGCATTGGTGTTTTTCACATCAGGTGCAGCCGCGTTTCTTGTGCCAATTGTTTTAGAGCTGGCAGCCGGTATTTTGACCATTACCAAAGCTGACTATGATGCTTTATTTACGTCTGGTGTGTGGGATTATGTGCTGTGTACGCTCTACTGCAATGTGGGGGAAGATGGCACTTTTAGCCAATCAAACTTTAATAACATTCTGGCAAAGTTTGACACCCATTTTTCGGGCAATCTTGCCCTAACGTTCTCTAGCACACTTGAAGGCTGGCAGCTCGTCGGCCTAAATAATGCCGCCCGGATACCATCGACCTCCAATTTGGATTGTTCTGGATGTGATTGTGCCGGGTGCGCAAGCCATTGGGAGTTAGAAACGGCTTATTTCGGCGGTGGCACGATTGTGACAAGAGATGCCGACTCAATTACGGTGGCATCGACCTATGTTGGTGGCACACGCCAAGCAATTGCAATCACAACTGGCAATGCTGATATTTGCTGCACCTGTGCCAACATCGAAGTTGTGGCTGGAACTTATACCGATTTCACACCGCACATTCTTTGTGGTTCGGCAATTGCTCCAGGAAATTTAAGCCCGGGATTTGCAAATGGTCAATGCGTTAACACTGTCATTGCATTTTTAGATACCAATGCAGCATTTACGCTTAAATTCACCTTCACGGATTGCTAAGTGCGCCGGGTACTGGTTGTCTTACTGGTTTGTGCTGCAATCGTCCTGATGGCATTTATTTTGTGGGTAATGGTGCATTTGCCCATCATGTGACCGGGTAGAATCAAAAAATGCCTGCCGGCTGTCGAGCTGTGGGAGCATCGGCAGCCGGCAGGCCATTTATTTTTATTCTTCGTCGTCGATTAAATCGACATCTTCAAAATTGGTGACATCACCGCTCATGCAATCACCGGTGACTTCTTCGCCACATGCCGGGCAGCGATAAACATCACAAATTAGATCTTGGTTTTCACCAAAACTGTCATCAATGCCGATATATTCCAACTCGAAGGCACATCCACGCGGACACATCATCATGATTTTTTAGCCTTTTTGTAAGGATTTTCGAGATGCTCGACCTCCAAAATAACGACCTCTCCAAATTGGCTTTGTTTATCAATCACGATCTGGATGGCTTCCTCTCGTGTTTCGACCTCTGAAAATTCACCACCGGTGAACAAAATTTCTTGACCGGGATAAAGAACTTTATAGCCTACGTACCAATGCATTTCTTTCATGATTTTTGTTCCACTGGCATTGGAAAATAGACAAAAATTGGCCGGTTGTGAATGTCTTTAACTTTCTTCACAATTGCCAGATCGCGCACCATCAGCTCTTTTATCAAGCCATTTAAGTGCGTGCCTTTTTTGATGTTTAACAATTCGGCAAACTCTTTTCGAGTCATGCCAAA
>DATIJJ010000005.1:0-3026 GCA_035478795.1 Gammaproteobacteria bacterium
CAGATAATCAATCAGCCTGATCTGATACAAGTGATAAAAGAAAAATTCAAAGACAGGCCACTTTAATTTGGCCTGTCTTTAAAAATAAAACGCAATCGTTCACGGCTCACTGATCTCTATCCGTGCGTCATCCCGCGACGCTCTTCAAGCGGGACCCAGCGCCTTTAAAATAAAAGCATTTTTTTATGATAGTAATGAAAAAAAGGCGCTGGGTCCCGCTTGAAGAGCGTCGCGGGATGACGCACAGTTGAAAATACACTTTGAAAATCATCCTTTTTTTCATTGTCCATAAAAATCCTTAACATACAGTTTTACGTGATGAGTACGTTAAATTTAGCTGCCGCCTTGTCCTGGCTTTCGAGACACATGAACCCTGACCGTCGATGCCTGTTCCGTTTCCGTTTTCTGTTTTTTCAATTCACCTTCCACCGCCTTAATTTGAGCATCAATAGCATTAATTATCCCTGACATGGAAAAAAGAGCAGACTCCAAAAAAAATTTGGATAATGGATGTTCAGCATCATCGCGACAGATTTTTAAAATTTTTAATTGATCCTCTAATGGTTCGATCGTTTTCAGTACATCAAGAATTTTTTTGGGATCCTTTTTCTCCAATAATTTTTCTAATCCTTTCTTTGGTTTGTATAGTTCATTCTTATCAAAAGATAACGCTATTGCCTCGCAATAATCACGAATGGCAAAGGCAAGATTATCTGTTGCAGCATACGCTTTTGCACGTTCACGAAAAGTCGTGCGGGTTTTTTCCTGAGCTATTGACTCTGTAAACAATGCAATAGCCCGATCAAATTGTTTAACACTGTAATACGCCTGACCTAAATGACTGCCCGCCAGAGCCACTTGACTTTTCGGTGAAGGCGCTATTTTTTCAAGCGCATGAAATACATGAAAATCGGCGATGGCTTCTGCTTTTTTACCCAGCCCGAGATAACATTCAGCGCGCAGATGATAGGCTTCCCTGTATGCCGGTTTGAATGCAATCATCGCATGACAAAGTTCGATGGCTTGCTTGTACTCGTTTTTTTTGTAATGCGCGTTGGCTTTATCCCAATAGGGTTTGAGATTTTTCTCTTCCAGCAGAGGCGATATGATTTCCTGCATTTCCTGCTCATCTTTTTTGGTTGTCGCTTTCATTTTTTGTTTGCAATCGGCAAGAGCCGTCAGACATTCTTCTCTGATAGATTTTCCAAATTGATCAGGATCTGTTTTTTCTTCGATAGCTATCGCTTCATTAATCAGTCGAATGGCTGTGTCATAACAGCCGAGATCGCCATAACGCCAAGCTTTATACAAGGCAATGCGTGCCATAAATCCCGGGCCATCCCCGGGGTTTAATAGACAATGCAGATCATAATCAGCAATGGCCTGATAATAATCGCGAGGCTCTTTCACATGAGTAATCGCGTTTGCACGCTTCAGATAAACCTTCGTCAACGCCGGATTTAAAGCAAGCGCCGTATTAAAACAACCCAGTGCCAGGCTAAATTCTTTGGCTCCATAGTGATCAATCCCTTGCTTATAAAATACGTTGGCCACCTCTTTTTCTTTTTCTTCAAGCGGTTTCGGTTTCTCTTCCGGTTTAAAAAAACCGAGTCCGGAAACCGGTTGCACTTCCTGATCGCCTGTTTTCTCCTTTCGGAGTTC
Organism: Gammaproteobacteria bacterium; assembly: GCA_035478795.1. Lineage (GTDB taxonomy): Bacteria > Pseudomonadota > Gammaproteobacteria > DSM-16500 > DSM-16500 > DATIJJ01. Next base: position 1,663 of record DATIJJ010000005.1, read on the forward strand.
CTGTTTCAACTGTTCAATTTCCTTGACCACTTCTTTTAGCGTCCCGCTCTTCAGATCACACGATCCAAAAGGATTGTTCGGTGAAGGCGTCCAGAATCGCTCGGCCAATGGATGCGGTGGTTTTTGGGTATTGCCATATGCACAGATATCCAAAAGCGCCAATTGCCACCTTGTCGGTTGAATCGTTTTCAGGGCAAGCAAAATCTCACTTTTTTCTTTGCTTTTTAACAGCCATTGCAATCCCTCGAGAGCAATCTTTTTTTCATCTGATTCGAATGAAGCCAATTCGATGGCCTTGCAATAATCTGCGATGATCAGGGCAAATTCTTGCGGAGGAAGTTGTAGAATAGCAAAAAGAGGCTTTCCGCCACGGCGTGCTGTTGCACGAACAATATAATCGGCTGCATCTACTACCTTGCCCCCTCTGTCAATGACTGCTGTCAAAGAGTCAACAGCCAGCTTAAATTGCTTAAGCGCAAGAAGAGCATCTACCATGCCATGAGTCGCTTTGCGTATTTTCTGTCGATCGGGTTCTGTTGAGATTTTCTCGATAAAGATACAAACCTGGTAATCCATCAGTGATTCTGCTATTCGTTCCTCACTGCCATGGCGCTGACCGCGGAGGAACCAGTAGTCACTCTTGCCCACAGTCGAAAACGCGTCTGAATCTTTTTGCCCGGATAGCGAAACAGGGTCGAATTCCTTTTTATATTTTTCCGCATATTCCTTATAACAACTCTCACGAAGGTCGATACACTCCCTTTTTACACCCGGATCTATACCCTCAATCCCGATTGCTTCAGTAAGCCGTTGAATGGCTGCCTCGTAATGACCCAGCGTCTGATAAATCACGCCCTGTTTGGAAAGTATGTTTGTCCTCACTTTTACATAGTCGCGAGCCTGCTCCCTGAGAAGCAACAGGCTATACAATTCATAATCGGCAATGGCCTGGTAATAAAGCTCCTTGTTATCGAGATGCGTGATGGCATTTGCACGTTGCAGATAAGCGTCCTTGAACGCTGGATTCAATGAAATGGCTACAGTAAATTGACTGATCGCCTCGTCATATTTTTTGACTTTATACCACTGCGTTCCACTATAAAGCGCCTCGCTGAAGTCACGACGATTGGAACCCATTTATCCCCCCTCATTTATCGAATTTATTACTTTAATAATAGCACATTCTACGCATATTGTTCATTTATATTGCAATTTAGCCTCCAAAAAATTAAATTGAAACAACCGGATAGAATCCGCTAGAATGCGTCAGCACGATTTTTAAGCGGAAGGAGCACCCCCTTGACTGAATACCTGACCGAACAGGAACAAATCCAGCAACTGAAAAACTGGATCAAACAATATGG
>DATIJJ010000006.1:0-22839 GCA_035478795.1 Gammaproteobacteria bacterium
ACAATCCTTTTTGGGCCGTATTCGGCGCATCCATTGACCGGCTCACGAGGCGAAACAAACCCCAATCCCCTTTCTCTGTATTGCTCACCATGGGACTATCGGGTGAAATAAAGCTGATGGTTGTCGCATGCAGATCCCGACTGCCAGGCCAGGTGAAAGTTCGCGGCAACCGTTTGCCGGATCGCTGGAACGCCACTTCCTCACCATTCACCGTCAAAGTCAGCGCGCGCAAGGAAGCGTCCATCGTGATCGGTTGCAAGGTAAATTCAATCGACGGTTGATTGGTTCCTTCCGGAAAAAAAGCATGCTGGAGATTTGCCGCTTGCTGCAAACCGAGCAGTGCATTATTCGATAACGGAAGATGCTGATTATCGACGGTATTCCATACCCATTGCTCGCCCTTATCATTCACAAAAGGTTTCAAATAAGTGAGATAAAAATTCGCGAGCAATCCATGATGCCCCAGAAAATCCGTGAATTGCTGCAGACTCACATCCTCGTGACTATTCTGAACAAAAGGATAATGATCGGCAATGTGCTGGTTATAAACAGGCAACACCGTCGTTTGCCACGTCGTTTGAATGTGTTCACTGCTTTTCGCCAACATAAAATGCCAGCTCTGGTTCGCGATCGTATTCAACCAGGATTTTAACGGCTCAGGACTTTTTTCAGCAAGACGATGAACGGTCGCAATCGGATCGTCTGCTGTTACATTTCGCATGCGAGCCGATGCCGCCATAAAAGCACTTTTATTGGAATCCGGCGAATTTAATATTTTCTGCAAATAAAGATGCAATTGTCGTAAATCAACAAACACTTCATACAAGGAACCCTGATTGGCATCTGCATCACCAATCAAATTATCAAGCGCCATCATTTTCGGACTCGATGTCATCACCGGATCAAATCCCGTATTTTGTTTGATGGTCTGAAGCAATTGCAAGAGCGGCGAATTGTTATTCGTCAGGTTCTGGATCATTTCATCCGCCTGCAACAAATTTTTGGGTGTATAGGGTTGAATGTTTGCGAGCTGGCTTTCCCAGATATCAATATAATTTGCGATGTATTGATCGTGCAATTCAGACATCAGGGCATCCGGTGTCGGCTGGTTGGCAGCCGGTGGAATATCACCCAATACGCGATTGCCTTTCAACGCTTCCATCGCAGCCATATTCATTTCTTCTGAAACAATTTTTTGAAAATAAGAAGCTGTAAACATATTCGGAATGCGATTGGCAACTTCTTTACTGACAAACACCGGAGGCTTTCCAAAATTGGTGCCCAGATCAATCGTGCTGTCTGCATTATTGGTATCGTTATTTTTCAGGATAACAAAAGCGAGTTCAATGCCCGGCAAATTGATCAATTGCTTTCGAACATCCTGCACCAGATTCTGATCCGGTTGAATCACCAGAAGATGCGCTGAAAAAGCAGCATCCATATGCAAGGCCAATTGATGCAGCGCTTCCTGATTCAATCGGATTGATGCAATTTTACCGAGTGTGTTGGCAATAAAATTCGCCTTGAAATTTTCCTGACCCGTCATCATGAGATACGCCTTCAACGCGGTATAAACAAGGACGGGATTTTTATTGCTGGCGGAATGTAAATAATGTTCGAGAAGCGCTTGCGTCTCTGGAACCACAATCGTCTGCAACGCCTTGCCATAAACCACACTGGCCGTTTGCTCCGATTTGTTCGAATAGAAAGACAGAAAAGCGGAAAAACGGGTGAACCGCCCTGTTGCATCACCCGAAGCCTGTCGCAAGGCATCCAGCAACGGTAAGGCATTAACGAGTCGATCACTGACAAGACTTCGCTGAATGGACATCTGATAATGCGCAAGGTCATGCTGCAATGCGTACGTTTTTTCAAGACTCTGCTGAAAATCACGACCCAGCAACAACGTTGCCGTCACAATACTGCCGATTGAAACTGCATACATCGCGCGACGTCGCCAGGCGTAATCAATCGGGTCGACTATCGCCGTCTTCCCGGACGAATGAAGAAAACCGTACGCCACCAGTTGTTTGATAAAGTACGCACGGCTTTGCATGCCCGGTGCACGCATAATTTGCAACGCCTGGTGCGTCAGATGACCTGATGCGGATGGAATGTGATTCACGGATTCTTCCACCGGTGTTTGCGTGGCACTCGTCAGATAACATGTTTCAAGGCAGAAATCCGGCATGGCAAGCGCTTTCAGAAGCGTCATGACGGCTTCTTTCAGGCGTTCAAGATGGAGTGGAAAATCCTTGATGCAAGGTCTCGTATTCGGATTACGTTCCTGATGCAAACGCCAGAGTAATTGTTTATTGATCCGTTTGATCAACGCATTAAATCGAAGAGCAAACACATCCAGCCGTTTTTCTTTGGCAGACAGCGCAGGCAGTGTAAAACCCCACAGTTGTGCCAGTTCATCACTGCCCATTTCACCAAAAAACTCCGGAAAGCCTGGCAGAAGATCACATTTTGTGATGACAAAATGAAAAGACAATTGTGCGCCAAATGCGTCTCTCAATTCGGTGATCCGTTTTTTCATATCATGAATGAGCAGGCTCATTTCCTGTCCGTTGGGTTTTGCCATGATTTCAGGAAGATTCAGCGCAATGATCACACCACCCAGCTGCTCTTTGACGGGCGTCGTTTTGACAAGATCAAGCAACGTGCTCCATAACACATTGGGCGCCGTCTTTTTTTCCTTGCCCGTAAAATAATGACCCGGCACATCCACAAAAACGAGATCCCGTGTCACCCACCAGTCACACGCCTCTCTGCCTGCAGTCACCGGCGTATCGGTTTGTCTGGATTGTCTCGACAAAATAAAATTGACACCGGAACTGGCCAACAAGGTCGTTTTGCCAACGCCGGCCGGACCCGTTAACACATACCATGGCAAGCCGGACAAATTAAATTTTTTGTTCTCTTTCACAATGACTGTATTTTTTAAAAAATTTAATGCGCCCTGAAAACGCCCTTGCAATGTCTGTAATCGTTTTGCGGTTTCCGAAGGCATCTGCACCGGAGAGAGTTCATTTTTTTGAGCAGGGATATGATCCAGCACCATCCATTTGAATAACCACACCAGAAAATACGCTGCAATGAGATACAACCGTTCTGCAACATCCGCCAGCGGCATATGATTTGAAATGCTTAAATACGGCCCGCCAAACCATGTCAACAGGGATAAAAAAATGAAAACAGCCAGCGTGATGGCGTGCTTTTTTTTCAGTTCAGGTATTGTCAGCTTCATAGACGAGTGATTTTCCAATGTGCAGCAATTCTTGATAGGTTTGGTTTGTAATCGTGTCCAGCAAAAATCCGAGCCCAATGAAAACAGCAAGAATAATACAGGCCGTTGTGATCATCGCAAAACCGATCGCCGGTTTTTTCTGTGGTTTCGGACGAATGAGTGACAGGGTGGGTTTGATCGGAAAAGGTGACAACGCGCGCGTCACATCCCCCTGATGCAGACGAATACGTTTGTATAACGCATTGCAAATCTGTTCGAACTGATTATTGCCAAATTCCGTCGAGCGATAATTTCCCTTAAACCCGAGAGAAAGACAAAGGTACATGAATTCCATCAGTTCAATATACAACCCCGGATCCTTGATCAATCGTTCGAGAATAATAAAAAACCGTTCCTGTTGTGCAGATTCCTGATTGAAAGCAGCGAGCAGGCTGTAATTATCCCATTGTCCTTGCGAACCCCACAGGGTCGTCGCAATCACATCGTCAAAGGTCGCACAGAGCGCATAACGACTGACAAGAATATATTCGGAGCTATAGCCGTAGGCCTTGGCCACTTCCTGAAAGGCATTGATTTCAGAAATCAATTCTTTCTGTAATTTGTTTAAATGCCGAAAGGATCGCATCTGTTTTAAGCGACCCACCATGGAGAACAAACTGGCAGCCGCATCGACCAGTGGATTCACGCCTGCCTTGGGATGATGGGAAATAAATTTACCGCGAGAGAGCAAGGGACTGACAGTCGTATGAAGCGATGAAATGAGCGAACCCTCTTCCTCTGCGGCGTGTTTCCGCGCTGGCTCCATATCAGCGAGGGAGATGTCCTGTTCTGCGATAGATTCGCTGGTCGTTATCATCTCTACATAAAATCCTTGAGTGGCGTCACGCCATTATAGCGTCAAGAATGTGTTTCAGATAAGTCTTTTATTAAGCGTATAAAGAATCCTTACCGAGCCGCGACCGGAAGACGAGCGTTGCTTGTTTTGCTGGAGTAGTAACGCTCCCTGACGGTCGCGGCTCGGTAACGGAAAACAGGCAAAAAAAATCCCGCAAAAAGCGGGATTCGAAAATATCAAAAAACCGGATGATTAATCCAGCATGCCATACACCTTGAGTTTCTTACGCAACGTACCACGGCTCAATCCGAGAAGAATCGCAGCTCTCGACTGATTACCCCGGGTGTATTCCATAACGGCCTCAAGCAGCGGAACTTCCACTTCGGCCAATACCAGATCATATAAATTATTAGGCGGCGTACCTTTCAATTGAGCAAAATAGCTTTCAAGCGCTTGCCTGACGCTGTCATGCAGTGGCTGATTTTTATGCGCAACTGTAAAAGGGGACACAGTTTTTTGTGTGAAATCTGTTGTCTCTGTATTTGTATTAGTAGCCATTTTTCTCTCTCAAATCAATAATTCCAATTAAATTTTCAAGGCCCGTTGATCGTCATAATTGTTCAACAGACGCTCACTTCTTCCCAAGAAAGCCATTATACACCATTGTTCGTAGTTCGATCAAATGATGTATTAAAGTTTATTTTGCGCTGGCAAGGGATCCTTTTTTCGCGTGCCTTCCAGCCTAACCCATTCATTTTTCTGAATAACGGGTTTTTTGAAATCAAACCAGGGGGCATAGGCTTCCATCACACCTTCGGCCTGTTCGGGCAAAATCCCGGACAATAATAAATCACTGCCTGCGTGTGTCAGTGCCGCAAATCGAGGTGCCAGTTCAATTAAAGGTCCTGCCAGAATATTCGCAATCAATACATCGACAGACACATCCAACCCATGAGGATCGTCGGGTAAATACGTCTGCAGACGAGAAGCCACGTCCGGATTGCGCTGACTGTTTTTCAGTGTCGCTTCCAGCGCCTGCGGATCATTATCCACGGCTATCACGGACGTTGCGCCAAGTTTTAAGGCCGAAAGACCCAAAATGCCCGAGCCACAACCATAATCCATCACAAGCGGCGCACCCTGAATATGTTCTTCCAGCCATTCAAGACAAAGCGCTGTCGTTGAATGCGTTCCGGTACCAAAAGCAAGCCCGGGATCCAGCATCACATTGACGGCTGTCGCATCCGGTGGTTTATGCCAGCTCGGACAAATCCACAACCGCTTGCCAAACTGCATCGGTTTAAAAGCATCAAGACAAATCCGTTCCCAATCCTGATCAGGAAGGTCACTTAATGCGGCGTGCCTCACAAGACCCAATGCCTTCTGATCTTCCATGTAAGCCAAAAGCGGTTGCGGTTTTAGCGAATCCTCAAACAGGCCCACCACAATCGTATCCTGCCAGAAAGCAGTTGCGCGCGGATCCGGTTCATAAATCGGCTGATCCCCGGCATCCTGAAAGGTCACTGCCTTTGCACCCAGCAACACCAGTTGATCGCCGAGTGAATCCGCATACCCTGCCGTCGTGGTGACACGCAATTCAATCCAGGACATGTTATAAATTCAGCCATTGCTCGAGGTAATGGATATTCACAATCCCGCGCTGGAAGGTGTTTCCGCGTAAAATATCCTGATGCAAGGGCAAATTGGTTTTAATGCCATCAATAACCGTTTCATCCAGTGCATTACGCATTTTGGCGAGTGCAATTTCACGATTTTCCCCATGCACGATGATTTTCGCAATCAGTGAATCATAGAACGGCGGTACTTTATAACTGCTATAAATATGCGAATCGAGGCGCACACCCGGCCCCCCCGGCGCATGAAAATGCGTGATGGTGCCAGGGCACGGCGTAAAATGCCGCGGATCTTCTGCATTGATGCGGCATTCCATGGCGTGTCCTGTGATTTTGATATCCGATTGTTTCAGTGACAGCTTTTGTCCGGAAGCAATGCGAAACTGTTCCTTGACGATATCCACACCGGTAATCATTTCCGTGATGGGATGCTCGACCTGAATACGTGTATTCATTTCGATAAAATAAAATTCGCCATTTTCATAAAGAAATTCAAACGTCCCCGCACCGCGATAATGCATGTCACGACACGCCTTCGCACAGCGTTCACCAATCCTCTCCCGCTGTTCGGGTGTGATACCCGGTGCGGGCGCTTCTTCGATAATTTTTTGATGACGGCGCTGGATCGAACAATCCCGTTCGCCGAGATGAATGGCATTGCCCTGACCGTCGCCCAACACCTGGATTTCAATGTGGCGCGGCGTTTGCAGGTATTTTTCCATATACACTTTATCGTTATTGAAAGCCGCGCGCGCTTCGGTACGCGTCATGGCAATGGCATTCAACAAATGGGATTCCGTGTGAACGACGCGCATACCGCGCCCACCCCCTCCCCCTGCTGCCTTGATAATCACGGGATAACCGATTTCACGCGCCATTTTGACTGTCGCGGCCGGATCTTCTTCACTGATCGGCTCACTGGAACCTGGCACACAGGGAATACCGAGTGCACGCATCGCCTGAATGGCCGCGACCTTATCGCCCATCTGACGAATACTGTCCGGGTGGGGGCCAATAAAAATAAAACCGCTTTTCTCGACCTGTTCCGCAAAATCCGCATTTTCAGCCAAAAAACCATAACCGGGATGAATCGCGACCGAATCGGTAATTTCAGCCGCACTGATAATGGCCGGAATACTGAGATAACTTTCCTGCGGCGCCGGTGGCCCGATACAAACCGATTCATCAGCGAGTCTTACATGCATTAAGTCCCGATCCGCAGTGGAATGCACAGCAACAGTTTTGATGCCCAACTCCTTACAGGCACGGAGAATGCGCAAGGCAATTTCACCGCGGTTGGCAATGACAACTTTATTTAACATAATCCGGGTGTTCCTTTTTATTTTTACTCAATCACAACAAGCGGCTGATTAAATTCAACCGGAACGCCACTTTCCACCAGAATAGCTGTCACTGTCCCCGCCTTGTCCGCTTCAATCTGGTTAAACATTTTCATCGCTTCAATGAGGCAGAGCGTATCGCCTGGTTTAACCGCCTGACCGATCTGAATAAAGGCTTTCGCACCGGGTGAAGGTGATAAATAAACCGTTCCAACCATCGGTGCCTTGACTGTATGCTTACCGGCATGAGCAGCAGACTCCGTGGCTGCCGGCGGAGGAGAAGCAGGTGCCGGTTCAGCGGGCAGAGTATACGTTTGCGGCATATTGATCATCGCAGGCGCCACTTTACTCGTTTCCCGACTGATTCGAACCGATTCTTCGCCTTCATGAATTTCAATTTCAGCGATACCGGTTTCCTGAATCAGTTCAATCAATTTGCGAATTTTTCTAAGATCCATGGCCATGGTGTACCGTACTCCTGGTTAGTATTGTGTTGCATTCGTTAGATGATGATGTGCATAGCGAAGCGCCAGTGAATAACCTTCCGCACCCAAACCCGTCACGCAGCCAACAGCAATATCGGAAAAATACGACACATGCCGAAAAGGTTCGCGACGATGGATATTGGAAAGATGCACTTCGATAAAAGGTTTCCCAACCGCAAGTAACGCATCGCGCAGTGCGATACTCGTATGCGTAAAGGCGGCCGGATTAAAAATAATAAAATCTGTACGATCCTGCATACACTGCTGAATACGATCGATCAGAACCGATTCCGCATTGGCTTGCATCGCCGACAGGGAATGCCCGGATGCCTCTGCTTCTGTGATCAACCGGTCGTTAATCGCATCCAGTGTATCGTGACCGTACAGGTGGGGCTCGCGCGCACCCAACAAATTCAGGTTGGGACCGTGTAAAACCAGTATGATTGCCATCCTTAAGAACGCCTTGTCTTTATCAGGCTGCATTCTGCATGAAGTTTCTGTTCTTGTCCAGATGGCAGAAATTACAAGAAGTTGGCTACAATTCAAGGAATATGTTCAGGCGCACTTTTCGGGGGCGTCGCTCTCACACGCGAAAATCGATGACGAACCATTTCAATCAGGGGCGGCATCAGGGAAAGTATGATAATGGCCAAAATCACCAAAGAAAAGTGTTGTTTCACAAAAGGAATATTGCCGAAGAGATAACTGCCATAGACCAGTCCACCAATCCAGAGCAATGCGCCAATCAGATTAAAAATAAAAAACTGGTGATACCTCATGTAACCGACCCCTGCAATAAACGGCACGACGGTACGCACAATGGGAATAAACCGCGCAATGATGATGGCCTTGCCGCCATAGCGTTCATAGAAAACATGCGCTTTTTCGATATGTTTTTTATTAAAAATCCAGGAATTGCCCGAACGAAACACCCGGGGTCCGACCCAATTACCGACAAAATAATTGAGACCATTACCGGAAACCGATGCAATGACAAGCAACAAAAACAGGAGATGGATATTCAACACACCGCTCATCCCGGCCGTCAGGGCACCCGTTGCAAACAACAGGGAATCGCCGGGCAAAAAAGCCGTGAAAATAATGCCGGATTCACAAAAAATAATGAGAAAAAGTAACGCGTAGGTCCACGCACCATACGCTGTGACAAACGCAATGAGATGCTCATCAATATGCAGGATAAAATTAATCAGGGCGTGCAAGGTATCCATCGTCATCTCAGGTTATGTAAACATCAAATCGGCTGCTGCTGCCAGCAAGGAAATAAGTCGGCGCGCGACCCAAAAGAGGCTTCGCCAACCGCGGCCTTTTTACCACAACCCGTGCCCTTGCACAAGCAAGCGCCGTCTGTAAAAGCACATCTGCATCCGGGTCATCGCCAACCACTTCATGAAAAATACGCATCTCTATTTTCGACAACGCGGATTTTTTACGTACCGGAAACATCGGATCGAGGTAAATAATATCCGGTTTTTCCGTTAATCCTTCCAGCCAGTTTTTTGCATCCGCCTGAATCAGCGTCATGCGTTCGATAATCGGCTGAAGTGCTTCATCCTGCAAACCGCGTCGAATGCCATCTGCGAGCAACGCATGAATCACAGGTGAGCGCTCAATCAGGCACACCTGAAATCCGAGGGAGGCGAGAATAAAGCTGTCCCGACCGAGTCCTGCCGTCGCATCGACAATGCGATACGTCGAGTGACTTTTCAATCCCATGGCCCGAATCAGCGCCTCTTTACGCAAGCTGTTATTTTCACGCCGAAAATTCAGGCGTGTTGAAGAAAAATCAATAAACAGGGGGCGCGATGTGTCGCCGGGTTTTTCAAGACAGAGCCCGTCTGGCGCCCACTTTAATAAATAATCGGTCATCATGAAAACATTTCGCAAGATCCGGGTGCGATAGTATAATACAAAATCACTTTGATCACAGGCAGCGTTCATCCATGTCCATCCCGAAAGCCCGCCGTCACTTTCCAGACACTCGATTACGCCGGATGCGCACGGATGATTTTTCACGCCGCCTGATGGCTGAAACGCATCTTTCGGTCGATCATCTGATTTATCCTGTCTTTATTCTGGAAGGTAACAAACGCCGCGAAGCGATTGCCTCCATGCCGGGCATTGAGCGCCTGAGCCTCGATTTATTACTGAAAGAAGTGGAAACACTCGTTCGTTTGAACATTCCGGCGATTGCACTGTTTCCGGTGATCGATCCATCGAAGAAAAGCCCCCTCGCGGAAGAAGCCTTTCAATCCGATGGTCTCGTGCAGCGCGCGGTGCGCGAGTTAAAAAAATCGTTTCCACAACTGGGCATCATTACCGATGTGGCGCTCGATCCTTACACATCCCACGGACAGGATGGCATTGTGGATGAGAATGGTTATGTGCTGAATGACAAAACGATTGACTGTCTGGTTAAACAGGCACTCTCCCATGCCGAAGCCGGTGCGGATATCGTGGCACCTTCTGACATGATGGATGGTCGCATTGGTGCGATTCGACAAGCACTTGAAGCAAACCGGTTCGTCAATACCAAAATTCTCGCCTATTCTGCCAAATATGCATCCGGTTTTTATGGGCCGTTTCGGGATGCGGTGGGTTCGGGAGTTGTCCTTGGGAAAGCCGATAAATCGCAATACCAGATGGATCCACGGAATGCAGATGAAGCCTTGCATGAAATAGCACTTGATCTCGAGGAAGGGGCCGATATCGTGATGATTAAACCGGGCCTGCCGTATCTGGACATTGTGTATCGGGTGAAAACCGCCTTTCGCGTACCCACCTTTGTCTATCAGGTAAGCGGCGAATATGCCATGCTAAAAGCGGCAGCTGAAAAAGGATGGATCAATGAGAAAGTCGCGGTGATGGAATCGTTGATTTCAATTCGACGCGCGGGAGCGGATGCGATTCTGACCTATTTTGCAAAAGAGGTAGCAAGCTGGCCTGGAGAAACGGCATGATCGATGAACTGTTATCCCCACTCTTCACCACCGAATGGGGTCGACGGGCCGGTATGCTGCTTTCCATCGTCATGAGCCTTTTGGTGTTCATCACGTTTATTCATGCGGTTTACACACTGGTGGGTGATATTCGCCTGACGCACATTCATTCGCGCTCATCCGATCACTCACTCGAGGCGAATGAAAAGCTCAATCAGCTGATCGCAACCTTGCCGGAACGACATCTCTTTGGACAAGTCGGTGTACTGGCCCAGTCTGCGATTTTACCGGTGACGAGTTTGCAGATTCGCCTGGTTGGCGTTATCAAATCCACGCCAGAAACCTTTTCGCGTGTTATCATTTCAGAAGAAAATCGACCGGGGCAGATTTACCGGACAGGCGACACGCTTCCTTCTTCCGGTGTCAGGATTTATGCTATTACACCCGAAGGTGTCGTCCTCGATAATGGAGGACGTCTTGAGAAATTGCCGCTCGCCCGGCCACCGTTACTGTTTCAGGGAATGCCGAAGTCACTGGGAGAATAAATCGTGCTGTTTAACCGATGTCTGTCGCTGATCCTCCTGACTTGCCTTGTGCTCGCTGCGTGCGCGGGCCCCAGAATGGCGCAGGATTTGCAAGGCGGCAAGGCATCCTTTGAAAGTGGTGATTACAAGGAAGCGTTTCACCGGTTACTGCCGCTTGCGGTGAACGGCAATGCGGAAGCGCAGTATGCGGTCGGTTACATGTATTACTATGGCTATGGTGTTTCCGAAGACACGGAATCCGGTATTTTCTGGATGACAAAAGCGGCCGAACAACATTACCCGCCCGCGATCAGGGCCTTGCAATTACTTTGCCATCCGACCGCGGAATCGCAATCGGTCATTCCGGCGCGTCAGAAAAGTCCTTATGAAGCCTATCGTGAACGTGTGTTACGTCAGCAGGCGGTTCCGATCGTGATAGAACAACCACCACCGCCGCCGCCTGAAAAGCTTTCTTACACACAACAAAAAATAGATCCTGCGAGGCAATACGCGTTGCAATTGTATGGCAGTTATCATCTGGATGCAGTTAAAAATTTACAGATGCAATTACAACTCAAACATACCGGTCACATTTATCAAACTACCCATAACGGCAAGAACTGGTATGTGCTGACTTTTGGTCATTTTGCATCGGCACGGGAAGCCTCCGCCACAGGAAAAAATTTACCGGCTGATTTGAAAGGCATGCATCCCTGGGTGCGGGATGTGGATGCGCTGCAGTTAGTATAATCAACGCAATACCGTGCTTCAGAAAACGTTAATGTTTGTATTCTATACTGAAATTAACGATAGAAAAATGATACGGGGTACAAACATATGTTGCGATCGATTGCTGAAATAAAAGAACAGGATCTGGATGTGTGGGCTGATGACGTGCGGAAACTTTCCAGCACGACTATTCCGGATGTCAAAATCGAAGAAACCATTCACCCTGTCAAGTTATCCGATGCTTACCCGCTGAGTGATTTATTACCGCTTCCACTCCACAACGCAGTACAAGAAATCATGAGCTTTGTAACAAGTGCTGCGACAAGAAGAGAAGATGTTCCAGCCATCATTCGAGATCACCTCACAACTGAACTGGATCAGGTGAGCGCCTCAAAAGCCTCGCAATTAATCCGGATGGTTGAAAAAATTTCATTCGTCATGCAGAACCTGGCTGAAAAATTTCCTGCGTCAATGGTTACTATCGGCGGAACTGAACGTGAACTGCGAGATGTAGCACAGGACATTGTTGCCGTAAAAGAAATTTCTCAAGCTGTTTTAAACAAAAGTCACCCGGAAAAACCTGCTGCAGAAAAATTAATTCAGGTGACAAATTGCATTGAACAATTTTTAAAAGAGCAAACACCCGAACTGAAGCCATGGCATGATGAGCCAACCCCGGCAATTCGAAGACAGCGTCAAGCATTAAATGATCTCATCAACGAATGCCATGAGATCAAAAATTCAATCTCTCAATCACATCCCATGGGAAATCTGGCTTACCTCGATGAAAAAATACATGAGATATATTCAAAGGCAAACAGGCTTCTTTCCTCTGTCCAACAAGACGTTTTCCAAAAGCGCCTGAATGAACAGACAGGTGTGTCTTTTGCTGCTGCCGATGTTCCAAAACAAAAACAGGAAAATGATCAGGCCACACAGCACTTACCGTTTGCTGATCTCATCGAAATAGAACGCAGAAAAGTCATTCTTGATCTTTATAAAAAGCACCTGTTTGAAGAAATGAACAAGAAACGTCCGCTGAATGACCAGATTCCGCTGGATAAACCCGTTCCTCCTGCCTTGCTTCAAAAACTCGACTCTGACGCAGACACTGAAAAATTACTGGGAAAGGAAAAATCAGTCTACGTGAAATACGCCATTGTGAAGGATCTGCTGACGGATTTAAATAATCCGAATCTGTCTCCTGCAGAAAAATTGAAGACTTATGCAGAAACATTTACCCCGGAAAATCACGCAACACTCGCCGATCGTCGTGATAGTGTCGCCATGACTATCATGAAAGCGTTGCTCGTTGGCATCACGTTCGGACTCGCTTATAAGTCTCTTTTTGGCAAGGAACGATCAGAAGGTCAAAAACACGTTAATGAACTGGAGCAAAATGCGGAACCGCCTGCCAAAAAGCCACGACTTCGATAAACCGTGGCGCCACTGCAATGACGACACGATTTTTGGTTATTAGAAGCCCTCATCGGAGCGTCATCCTGAGGCATCTTTTCGCCGAAGGATCCACCGCTATTCACAATAGCTCTCGCAAAAAAATTCATCTCTGTAACCGTGTAAATAATCATTTCAAATTCTCCACGACAATGATAAATCATCCCAGCCAGGATTTTCTTTTTCAATCAATACAATTTTTTTACTACGCAGCCATCCCTTTAATTGTTTCTCTCTACAAATGCCTTCTATGATACTTTCTGTTGTTTCATAATAAACAAGCTTCGTTAAATTATATTTTTTGGTAAAACCCTCAATAAGTTTATTTTTATGTTCATACATTCTGCGTTCCAAATTGTTTGTCACCCCAATATATAATGTTCTTGTTGCATTAGATAAAATGTAAACGTAAAAATTTTTCATTAGCATTCCTTAATGATGATATTTTTGCGATAAATTTGTAATAGCGATGGATCCTTCGGCGAGAAGATGCCTCAGGATGACGCGCGGATAGAGGCCTGAAACAACCATAAATTAACTACCATAAATCAACATGGTTGATTTGTGATTATTAGAAGCCTCCATCGAAGCGTCATCACCCATGTTGATTTTGGTTATTTCAGGCCTCTATCCGCGCGTCATCCTGAGGCATCTTCTCGCCGAAGGATCCGCTGCTATTCACAAAGCTCACGCAAAAAAGTCTTTAAAATAGCAGATGATCCTTCGCTAAAAAACGCGCTCAGGATGACGCTCCGATAGAGGCCTCAAATAACAATGGATTAACATGGTAGTCAATTTATGGTTGTTTCAGGCCTCCATCGAAGCGTCATCAACCATGTTGATTTGTGGTTATTAGAAGCCTCCATCGAAGCGTCATCCTGAGGCATCTTCTCGCCGAAGGATCTGCTGCTATTCACAAAGCTCTCGCAAAAAAGTCTTTAAAATAGCAGATGATCCTTCGCTAAAAAACGCGCTCAGGATGACGCTCCGATGGAGGCCTCAAATAACAATGGATTAACATGGTAGTCAATTTATGGTTGTTTCAGGCCTCCATCGAAGCGTCATCAACCCTGTTGATTTGTGGTTATTAGAAGCCTCCATCGAAGCGTCATCAACCCTGTTGATTTGTGGTTATTAGAAGCCTCCATCGAAGCGTCATCCTGAGGCATCTTCTCGCCGAAGGATCCGCTGCTATTCACAAAGCTCACGCAAAAAAGTCTTTAAAATAGCAGATGATCCTTCGCTAAAAAACGCGCTCAGGATGACGCGCGGATAGAGGTATCGAATAACAACAAATCAACAGGGTTAATGACGCTCCGGTTGAAGCCTGCTTTACAAAATAACGCTTGCTTTCTTTGCTTAAAATGGCGCCGCTGGAGTGACAGGTCGCCGTTATTTGCAGAATTTTATCAGACGACTTTTTAACAAAAATTTTTGTCATCTCCCAAACCAGGAACACGTAATGTTTTATAAAATCACGCCCCCGCCAACACCACATCCACATTCACCTCACCCGGCGAACCCGCCGGTGTCACGGTAATTTGCGACACAATAATCGCATGACTCTTCCAAAGCTTCATCAAAAAAACCAGCAACCCGTCGAAATCCACTTGATTCAAACTCATTTGAACCGTCTGATTGTCTGATTGCCGCAACTGGTTGACGTGTTTTGCAAATGGACTGTCATTCACTTCATCCTGCACGGTTCCCAAAATCGATTGCGTTGTCTGCTGTTTTTTTTGAAGCGCATTTTTTTGTAAATGCGAAATCAACTCATCTGTTTGTTGCATCGAACGCAATGTATCCTGACCATGCCCGATACGCATGCGTAAATTATCATTGGTATCCGAAAGCGGCGACCAGATCATTTCATACAAAATAAATAAAATAACAATCACGCTACCCAAAAACAGCGCGCGTTTTTCATGTAACGGTAAATTCATCCACCATTCTTTCATAATCCACTCCGCGTGATAATGAAACTCGCCTTGACGGCTTGCCCTGCAACCGCTGCATTTTCCTGTTTAACCGTCAATCCATTTTGGGTCAACGTGCGCGCCAGATTATCCAGATCATCGACTGTATTGGCCGTTAATTCGAGTGTTAATCCATTTTCCCGATAATCGAGATTTTTCAATTGCACCGCGTGTGTTTGTGATAAGGGAACACTGACTTTCGCCAGTAAAATTAAAAAATAATTGGTATTGGCACGCTCTTCCAAAGCCGATAATTTTTCCTGCAGGCGTTCACGTGGCGAAACCACACTTTTCGCTTCCGGAAAGTTGTGTTTATAAATGCGCTCTATTTTGGCTTCCGTCACATTCATTTCATGATGCAAAATAAAAAAAGAAAACAGTTCGAAAAAAAACGTCACCCCAATAAAAGCGAGTGTCGCAACACTTGCAAACAACCAGATTTTTTTGATTTCCGATGTTTTACGTTTGGGTTGATACGGCCCTTGCAACAAATTGATAACCGCAGTGGAATCCAGCCAGGTGGGAAATGTCTCAAGCCAGTCCAGTTCCGACCAGTGAATTTCATTGATCACCACGGAGCCGGGTTGAATAGCAAGCGGCTTCGTCAAGGTATTGTAGACATGAAGACACTCCGGTTTTTCAACCGCGGCCGTCATCGCAAGCTCTATCAACACAGGCAGATTGGTCGAATCGCCGCCAAACCCCTGGAAAATACCCTGACGCACGGTCGCAGCATCCTGAAAAATACTCGAAGACCAGGCTTTTTCAACCCTCGGCAAGGCAAAAACGGCAGAACAGACCGTTGTCGGAACAATGTCGTATTGTCTTAACAACGCCATCCATTCATCCATTTTTTTTCGCGAAACAATTGCCGTTGGCACCTTGCCATCTGCCTCTACATCCCCTGCTGCAAAATGCAGATCATGCACATCGTCAATCAATTGTTCCTCGAGCGCAAATGGCAGCGCCTTCAATAATCGCTCGCGATTTAATTTCGGAAGGAGAACATCCGTCAGCAACACATCCGTTGCCGGTACCACCACCACTGTTTCGTGTTGCCTGTCTTCAAAAGAGAGTTCGGACAAATGCTCGCGCAACACACTTTTTTCGATGTCATCACCATCAAGGATCACCCAGCTGGCCTGTGACAGTTCCATGGAATGCAGATAAAGAAAAATCCGTCGGGTCATAATGTTCCTTTGCTTTGCCACACAATGATCACCGCGGGTTGCGATTTTTTTAAATAGCGCATCATGAGTGTATACAGCATCGTTTGTTGGTCGCCTATTGTTACATGAGTCTTTACTAAAAAAAAGTCGCTTGAAACAGCCAATGCAGTTTTTCCGATCGGACTGTTTTGAATGGCCGGGAAATTTTTAAGCCCATCGAGATTCGCGAGTGGCGATTCATGTCGATACTGATCAAATGCCTTTGCGATATCCGGTGTAATGGCAGGTGATAAAGCCATGATGACAGGCAGAGGCGCGCTATTAATATTGATCGTGGTTTTAAGGGGCAGTGCGGTGACGAGCGGTTCCAGTGCGGTATATAACGCGGGCGTCATACCCTGAACGAGACGTAATTCACTGACACTCGCCATCGCATGATGCGCCGATCGATACGGTGGATTTTGTTTTGCATAATACTGATCAAATCGCGTGTTGTGTAACCCCGGTGTGATCCAGTCCACCACGCCCTGCGTGATATTTTTTGCTGTACTCAACGGAATACCGGGTGCTGATTGTTGAATCAATTGCGCGAAAAAAAGTTGATAATCCGCATCCGTCAAATTATTCACATTCACCTTGCCTTGCGCATCTTCAATAACACTTTGAACTGTCGCGCCATTTATTTTATCAGCAGGGGATGTGATGGGTGTGCGATCCGTGACAGCCGTGGGTTGTTTGAATTTCAAATCATTCACGAGTTGATCTTTCGCAAAGGCAATCGATCCTTCCGCATATAAATTCGCCTGTTGATTATTTAAGATGAGCATCGTTCGACGGGTATCCACTGACAACCGATCGATCATCGCAATCGCTGCCGCTGCAACCAGTGCGGTGACAAAAAGGGCGACGACAATCGCGGTTCCCTGCTGTTTCGTTATGTTAATTTGACGGTTCAATGGGCTGACCTTTCAATAAATAAAGTTGTGTGATCTGACCCCAATCGCGCACTGTTAAAGAAACACGAACAGCGACAGGCCAGGTGGATTGATGCGGATCACTCGACACCGGCCAGCTGGTTTGAAAATGATTTTTGTCATCGAGATACTCAAAACGCAATGCACTGACGTTTGTGAGTAAAGACCTGACATCGGGTGACGTTTCTTTCGCCTGATCGAGCATCGGCCAGGTCAATCGTTCCAGCGTCCCCTGATTTAATTGATAACGCGTGCGCTGAAGCGTACTTCGTTGCAATTGTCCAAACGGATTATCGAAACCCGTATGCGTAAACGTAACTGTTTGCGCGGTACCGACAAATCCTTCCATCTGTCCGGAAGCTGTCATAATCGGTCGATCAATCACCTGTTCAATATCACGCGACATCAACAACAATGCCACCTGCAATTCAGCCAGCCGCGCTGCTTTTTTTTCGGCAGACGATTGTGTGCCGAGTGTCGTATGCAAGGCAGTCACTAAAATAACTGACACGATACTAAAAATAAAAAGCGCGATAATAATTTCAAGCAATGTAAAACCGCGATTTTTTTTATGATTAGCTGCCATAGAGATAACTTTCCAGATGCGCGTAACGTTTGTGATCCGGTTCGTGAAAAACTTCCACGACAACTTGTTGAATGTGTGGATTGGGTGTGGCATGAAGCAATGCCGTCCACGTCCATGCTTGTCCGAGTGTTTTATTGTTTTCTGATAAATGATCAGGCGCGCCCGGCACTGTAATCAATCCGGCGCGTATCGTATTTATCACAGTGGAACCAACCCAGGTCGCAATCGTTCTGTTTTGAAGATACAACGTATGACGAATATTTTGTGAAGCCGATTGAATAATTGCGGTCAGTGCAATGCTTAAAATCGCCAACGCAATTAACACTTCAACCAATGTTAACCCTCGTTCATTTTGCCTGAAATGCCGCACTCGTTACCTCGCCATTCGCTTTTCCTGTTATTAGATAAGTCGGACTTTCACCCATCTTGCCTATGAAGATCACAAAAGGCGTCAGATCATTGCCGGGCGTGATAATAATTTTTGGTTCACTGTTTGCTGAAATTATTTCATCCTGGATTTTTAATGTCACGTGTGTATTGGCTGGAAAACGATGCGCGCGAAAAGGCGGCTCATTCATCGGCACCCAATGATTTTCATCTGTTTTGGCATCTCGCTCCAGCTGATAAAATTGAAACGACTGCGAGGTCACGGCAAGCCCCAACGTCTTTGGGCCCAACATCGCTTCCTGTTCTGCCAGCAAAAGCGTATTCGTGAGTTGTTTCGCGAGTGTTTCATCGTGTTTACGCGAATTGGAATGAATCGTGATCATGGCAATCCCTGCCACAATACTGATGATAATCATCACGACCACGACTTCAATCAGCGTGAAACCCTGCTTTTTCTCCATCAGGCAGAACCGGACTGATTGGTTTCAGCCACCGTGTTGTCAATTTCGCTATTACCGTCTTTTCCTTTGGGACCAAAACTGAAGATGCGCAATTTTTCATTGTTATTCACGTATTGGTATTCCTGCCCCCAGGGATCCATCGGCAACTGTTGCAAATAGCCATCCGATTTCCAGTTTTGCGGTATGGGCGCTGCAGTCGGTTTTTTAACCAATGCTTCAAGGCCCTGATCGGTCGTCGGATACATCCCGTTATCCAGTTTATAAAGATCAAGCGCACTCTGGATCGCGAGCAAATCCTGTTTCACTTTAACAATACGCGCCTGCTCCGGGCGGCTCATGATTTTCGGGATAATGATGGCGCCCAGAATACCCAGAATGACCACTACCACCATGACTTCAATTAATGTAAAACCCGCGGACTTCTTCATGTTTTTTTACCCTGAATGAATGGAAGGCCCCAGTATAATTAAAGATTGATAAAGAGGGAAATCCGCGGGTATACTGAGGGTATGGATTTATTATTTTCAAATAAAATTATAAGTTATTATTAATCATAAAGTTAGCTCGAGGAATTGAATTATGACCACTCATACTCCTGCAGGAAAAAGCAATCTGATATTCGCCCAGATCCATGGCACGGCCGTTAAAAATGAAAAAGTTGGTGCAAAGGCTGTCAAACAACTGGATGGACGACTGGGCAAAATTTACACGCATCTCCGGAAAGCCCAACTGGAAGCAGCCCTCATTGGCAAAAACGATTCCAAAGATCTCGACTTCCTGAAAAAAGGGGTGAAGGCGTTAGATCAAAATCTGGGCAACCTTGCTGAACATGTCAAGAACCTGCGACAAAATAGCAGTGACACCCTGAAAGCGAGACAAAGTGCGACACCCACAAAAACAACACGCCCGGCGTCTACCCCATCACGCCGTCCGGGCCAGTAGGAGCTGAGGTTGCAACCTGCACCTTTCACAGCCCCGTGAGGAGATAAGTAAATGTTCGACCGGTTACAGAAACCTTTTTTAACCGTTGAAACCGGCGAAGCGTATCAACCCATCCGTCTGACTTATGATCTGAATGAGTCGGACGGATTGTTATCTACCCTCGAAAGATTGCGCTGTGTTCAAAAAAATCCGCACGCCAATTCCTGGAACTGGTACTGGAAAGATGAATGCGATGATTTGCATTTTGAGTCTCTCGAATCGTTTCGCAAAAATCCCGAACATCCGGTTCGTCTTGGTACGATTACGGTGCGTGATGGGAAGCTTTTCCTGAATTTGCCTTCGTTCAAACGCGCCTGCATGGCGGTGCCTTTTTTTCATAAAATCATGAGTAAAACGATTGCGAAAGTCCATCACGCGGATTTTTTAAATAAAGTGTTTGCGACGGATGAAAGATTGCCGCATGGTTTTTCTGAAATGTTCAAGGAAGAAGAACTGGATCGCATTTTGCATGAGCGTCTCGACAGTTATAACAAGGTCAAGGAAGAGTGTGAGAGAGCAAAAACCGCCGAGGAGGCGCTCGCGATTTTATCCGATTACACGCATTCGGAAGCGGGAAAAAAACTGCCTTATGCAGAACGTTACGTATTTGAGATGCAAAACCAGGATGATCCGGATGTGGTGTTTTTAGGATTCTACATTTACCTGCGGGGTCGTGAGCTGGTTGCGATCAAGCGCTGGTTTGGTGAGACGGGTTATTCGCTGGCGGATGCGGCGGATGAAACGGTTGAGGCGGTGTTTGGCGGGTTGGGTGTGGATATTATCGAATAAAAATCCTGCGATAACTTTATCCGGACCAGGGCTTTATCCGGATCGTGAGCTTTATCCGAGCCGCGACCGTCAGGGAGCGTCACAAGCTCTGCAAAATATCATGAAATTAAAACAGCGCCTGTGACGCTCCCTGACGGTCGCGGCTCGGATAGAGCCATGATTCACGCCAAAACCGGTCGACTGAGGATTTGTCTGTAACCATTTGATTATACAGGAAAATTTATCGATCGCCGCCCGCTCGTCGGATCTGATTTTTCGTAACATATTGAATATACTAACAATTTTATTTTTCCCTTCTGTTGCGATTTCGACCCAAAATCGCCTATCCATATGATTAATAATGAATTTTTTGATAAATTGCCTCGCTCGATTGACGAAATCATAATCAATCATTAGAATTAGATCAATTTTAGATCGAGCGAGGGGAAAATGCATCCGAGAAATTCAGATCAGTCTTTAATCAATGCAGTCGTTAACCTCAATGATGCTCGGGTTTTTGAATTGATTGCAGCCCGTGCCAACGTCAATGCAGTTGCACCAGAAAACCAGTTGTCAGCATTGATGCACGCTGTCACCAGAAAGCGTCTTGTTATTGTGCGAGCACTACATAGTGCAGGCGCTGTGGTGAACGTTAAAGATCACATGGGCTTCACGCCCTTAATGAATGCAGCCGTAAGCGGACGTCTCGACATCGTTCAGTTCCTGCTTGAGCAGGGTGCTTTTTATGAAACCCGTAATAACTATAATGAAACGGCAGCCATGATGGCGCGCTATAATAGATATGCAGAAACAACCGCAACTTTCCTGGAATCCCTGCCCGCCCCATTTCGAGGACCTCAGACCTTACAGGAAGCAAGAGCCGCTGGCAGATTGGCTCCAGGGATTGCCCGCGCTTTCCCGGAAGAACCCGATCAGATGATAAGACAACGGGATATTGATTTGACAGTAGCCGCCCGGACAGGCAATGAAGCACGCTTTCACGAATTGCTTCGAGCAGGTGCTCACATCAATGCTTTCGACGATTACGGCGTACCGGTGTTGGTACAAGCCGCAACAGGCGGAAACATCAACATCGTCCGATTTTTGCTTGACCAGCCAGAAACCAATATCAATGCGGGTTGCGCACTTTGGAACAACACTGCTCTCATGCGTGCTGTATGTGAGGGACATCTGACCATTGTTGAGCTTTTACTGGAACGCGGCGCGATGGTGAATGTCGTTAATTTGATGGGAAATACAGCCCTGATCATGCTAATGTCATCCAGTGCAGAGCGTCGCGTCCATCTTGAAATCAAAAGATTATTGCTTAATGCAGGCGCAAATCCTGAACATATTGATGATCAGGGTATCAGTGCAGCTCATCTGGCTCGACAAAATTCTCAATCTGATCCCCTCTATCACGTGGCGTCGCCGTTTCAAGAACAAAAAATCCCTCCACCACCACCAGCAAGACACCCTGAAGAAAAAACAGTGTCTGCTGCTGCGCCCCCAAAAAAGCCGTCCACTTTTCAGGAACGACTGGCTGAAATCAACTATGAAGGCCCAATACCCGAAGAATTTCTGTGTCCTGTTTCATACGAGTTCATCAATGACCCTGTTGCAGCCAGCTCAGGCATTTTCTACGACAGATCATCACTCATTCACTATTTTGAATCCAACAAAGATCATGACAAACTGCTATGTCCGGTTACAAAAAGTTTTTTCATTTCAAAAAAAGAACTGGAATCGCAACCGAACGTTTATTTTAAAAACAGGCTGAATGATTTTGTGACGGAAAAAGAAAAAGCACACGCCGAAAAGAAAAAAGCCGTGGCAGCTCCACCTCCCCCGCCAACAGCATCTCCATCGTCGGATCCCGGGAGCCCACGTGCAGCTCACATGGGGATGTTTGCTACAAACAGCGCAAATTCTTCTTCCGAAGAAAATCCATCGCATGGAAATCCAGCACGTGGATTTAAAAAAGGATAAAAAATAATTATCCGTTAAACTGATCCAGCTGGAAGATCGGCAACAACACCGCGAGCACGATAAATAACACAATCGCACCCATCAGCAAAATAACTGTGTGCTGGTTGACGTTCCCCCCTTCCTTTCCTTCCCCCACAAAACGGGGGGAAGGGACCCACGGGAGCGAGGCCATTGTTGTATATCCGAGCCGCGACCGTCAGGGAGCGTCACGATACTTGTTAATTTCATTGATATCTTGCAGAACCTGTGACGCTCCCTGACGGTCGCGGCTAGGATAGTTCAGATGAATTAGCGGAGATTAATTAGAGCAGATTAATTAGAGCAGATGAATTAGCG
>DATIJJ010000007.1:0-2698 GCA_035478795.1 Gammaproteobacteria bacterium
GTCTGCCACGACAAAACTGGTGAAGATCAGACGATGTGCATTGTATGGATGCAAATAATCGTTGGTGCGAGCCAGATAGAGATCCACAAAAATCGCCATATAAATAAAGGCCGCCACACTGCCAGTCAGGTGGGTTCTGATGTCAACCAGATGTTCCTCCAATGAATTCATCGGGAGGCTCGTACTGCAAAAAGAGGTTGTGAGGAAACACAACTTGCCCTGAGAGATTGCATCCATCTGTCTGAAGTTAAACTCGACAACCAGTTTTGTAATCAGCTCTCTCATGCATTCGTCTTCGAGGTTTCTGTATTTGTTAACCGTGACATTCTTTGCATCGGGTTTCAGATAAGCTAACAAAGGCTGCCCTGCCTGTTCAGGTTGCGGGGTGTTGGGATGAATTGTATCGTTGGCTGTCAGCAGGGGTGATAATGGCGCTGCAGCCGGTTTTTCTTCCGGAAATGCTTTCTGATACCACCCTTTTAACGTGTTTTTTACCTTTGTACCCGTCGTCTCTCTTGTATTCACTATTGGCCTCGTTTTGTGTCTTTTATTTTGGTCGTATTTTATACAATAACAATGCGGCCGTCAAGGCTGGGGAACTCCCCGGAAAAAATGAAAAAAACCCAGGTTTTTTTGATTTTTTTCATTTCCCGTAAATAAAAACCGTTATCGGGACAAACGTCGCGTGTGGGTGACTGCCGGTTCTTCCGGAGCAGGGGCAGGTGCTGGCGTCACTGCCGGGGTAGCGGGAGCAATACGCTCGCGTGGCGTCAGGTCAAGATTATATTCAGGCAAAAGTTGAAAATGGTAGTCTTCATATCGAGCCTGATTCAGATAATCCTGATCGCGCAATGAAGACCAAAGCAGTTTTTCCATGCAGTATAACTGAGTGACTGTGACGCCACCCATTTTTGCAACATATGCATTATTATAGTAACTTTCCGATAACCCCTTATACGCATGTAAAAAAGCCGCCAGCACGAGACGATAGGCATTGTATTGATTAAAACAATCACCGGAACTCGCCAGATAAAGATCTATATTGATCATCATCTGGATAAAAACACAAACGTCAGGCGCCTCTGTCACATCTACTTTATTGGATTTATTGGAAGTACCTGCATAGCGATTAATGCGGTTTAAATAGTATGCCAGAGTCACCTCCGGAGGTTTTGCAGAGACAAAAATCGTTGACAAATGGAGATGTCCTGACTTTGATGCGATCATTGTTTCAAACCTTTCGCACAAGCTTGTAATCAGCTTATCCATGATGGGCGTCTGGGGAACTTCTTTTGTTTCGTCCCTGGTACACAAATGCCAGGCCAATGGCTGTCCGAACATCACACCGGATTGATGCCTGAATTCACCCGACGCTAACGCCGATGTCAGTTCCCCGAGCGCCGGATTTTGATCTTCCGGTGACAGAAATCTCGCTTCGGCTGCCTCATACTCTTCGCGAGTATAATGAAATTGATGACGAATCCCTTCCTTAAAATAATTCTTCAATGTACAGAGCTTCGATTCATGAATATGTGCCTGCCTTGCAACACTGTGATTCGAATAAATCTCCTGCTGATAGAGTGGATGTTCACCCTTATCATCCTCATCGTAAAATGCCTCATGATTTAAATTTCCATCATGAAATTCATGAGCGAGAGAGAGACTTGCCACGATCAGACCATAACAGTTTTCCTCACCAAAACGCTCATTGGGGTGATAACGAAACCAGGTATCTATCATCAACGTCATGTGCAAAAATGCGTCCACGCTGATGCTTTCAAGCGACAGGAACTGCGGCAGATATTCTGCCATGTCCATATCAGAGTCTGAGTCTGAATCAGAATCCGCTCCCGGGAGAAACACATTGAAATCATTTGAGTTTGCCCATTTATGCGCATCGTCTTCCAATTTTTTTTCGTAAACGCGAGCGATCGATGCCACCAGTTTTTTCTTCGCCTGACTTGCATCGTATTTAACTTCTGCTGCCGGTTTGAGAGGAATACCCAGCTTGTCATTTATGATTTCCGTACTGTGAGGCAATGCAATTTGCGACTGCCGCGAGACACGAAATTTCTGCTGCGCATTATCTTGTAATTGAGCAAGCTCAGCCGGAGTCCATTCTTTTTTAGTGACCGGCTCATTCGGATCATCTGAATCATCTGGATCTATCGGTCTTTTTGTGTTTCTATTCCGCACAAGTACCTCGCTGGCATGATTATTTTGAGCTGCACACCCTAGATATGAAAAGAAGCAGCAGCATGGGGTTCTTCAACCACAGAAGCCGGTGTCCCTATAGAATCCTCTTCATTTTTTTCTGCTGTCGAAACAGGGCGCGGTGGCAGGTGGAGATGGTATTCAGGGGGCAGCAATTCATTGTGATAGCGTTCATATATTTCAGACAGATTTCTGGAAGGGGAAAACCAATTTTGCAAAAGACTCTCAAAAAAATCCGTCTTCAGTTTGTCTAGCTCCTCTAATGAAATATTCTTAAACAGGATTGGCATGTCCTTCAGGTTCGCGCTGCTTGCTACCCCGCCAACCCATGCAATATCCGCACAGGTGTAAGGCCGATCATCCATGAATGCTTGTGCCGTCAGAAAACTGACGAGTAACAACAAATAACAATTAGATTCATTCAGGCTCTCTTTTTTATTACACGCAAGCCATGCTTCCAGAAAAATGGCCTGATAAATATAAA
>DATIJJ010000008.1:0-2564 GCA_035478795.1 Gammaproteobacteria bacterium
AAATAAATCCGCGTGAATGCAGTAAACGACTCATCCTGCGTCAAATGACTCACCGCTTCCCGCATCGGCCAGATCGATTTTCGTATGATCATCAATTGCCGTTTTAATCGATAAATCGTGCGCGTATTTTGCGGTTTCGGATCGGTAATAATGATATCCTCAACCGCTTCAATCTGGTCACCCAGTTTTTCGAGCACCACAAAATAATAATCCACAATCGCATCCATCAACCGATACACCAGATAATCGCTGCCCTGCTGACGTAAACGTTGATTAGCGGTATTTTTCAAACGTTCGCGAATCGGTTTAAAATACGTATTTTCACGCTCCTGAAACGACAACAAAAAATCTTTCCCCAACACAAAACTGATTTGCTCCGTCGAAAAAGTTTGTCTTTTCTCACTCCAGCGCAACATTTTTAACGTGATAAAAAGATAGCCCTCGAAACTTTCCACTTTCGGTCGCTGGTCGACATTCAAAATATCTTCCACCGTCAACGGATGAATGTGATATCGCTTCGCCAATTCTTCAATCAGCGCAACATTTTGTAATCCTTCCACATGAATCCAGGTGACGCCCGCTGTTTTAACCGCAGGCAACGCTTCATCCAGTGTCGCACCACTCGTCTCACTCGCCGCATTTTCAGAATAGGTCAGAACCGTGATACGCGGATCCAGCGTTTTCTTTTTTCCCATATAAATCGCCGTACCCGGCGGTTGTCCGGCTTTTTTGGCACGTCTGCGTAATTCTCTAGATAGCATCACGAAATGTCCTCATGTTTTTTTCAGTCAACACACCATCCAATGGTACATCCCAAACTGCTTTCGGTAATTCAGAAACCTGTTGCACTTCATAACCTAATCCCAATAAAAAGGGTTTTTTCAGAGCAGTGTTTTGATGAAACGTGCGATCGTAATAACCCGCACCCATGCCAAGACGATTGCCTGTTTCATCAAAACCGACGAGTGGCAATAAAACAATATCCAGCTGATCCAGCGCGATTTTTTTATCCGTGACAGGTTCCGGAATCTGATAGCGATTGGGTTGTAATGTCGTGTTTTTTTCATATAAAAAAAAGTCGAGCGAATCGTCTGACAAAACCGGCAGGTAACATTTTTTTTGAGCGCGCCAGATTAATTCAATCAACGGCAAACAATCAAATTCATGCTGGATGGGATAATAACAGGCGATGTGTTGGGCACGCTTAAAAAAAGCAGTTTCCTGCAAGATATGCGCTGCCTCATTTGCAGCCCGTTTTTGATCCGAAGAAGACATGTTTTGACGGCGAGCCAACAACTTTTTTCGCCATTCGGCTTTTGTGCTAATCAATGGCTTCATCTACTTTATCAATCAGGGCTTGCAGGCGCTGGTTGATTGTTTGCAACTGATTTTCTTTTTGCGATTCGTGCGTGAGTAATTGATCGACAATATTCAATGCGGAAATAACCGCGACTTTATCAAATTCAGTCATGCCCTGCAGGCGAAAATAGCGCATTTTGTCATTCAGATAATCCGATGCATTTTGTACTGACGCCATTTGAGAGGGCGGGCATTTGATTTGAAACAGTTTTCCAAGGATCTGAATCGTTGTTTCAACAAGAGAATCATTCATGATGCATGCTCCATGGATTCAAGATGGGAAATCATGTCCCTGATTTCTGAAATCGCCATGCTGTTTTTGACGAGCAGGGTGTCTTTTTCAGCCAGCAAGGAAAGATTTTGTTCCGAAAGGCTGGCATGATCGCGCTCGAGCTTTTCCGATCGCGCGATCAGCTGTCTGATTCGTGTTTCCAGTTGTTGAATGAGTGCATCCATGATTTTTACCTGTTTTATCAAAACTATCTTACTCTGAGAGGAAGTGGGGCTGCAATAATTTTAGCAAGAGCGCTTTTTTCGACATAAACGGTCTGTTATTATCTGACTTTTGAGCATCGAATGACATCCCTAACAAAACGTCCCGCCTGGCAGGCGCTTAAGCAACACTATGATGCCATGGCCAACCAGTCCATGCAGGCATGGTTCGCCGAAGATCCTGATCGTTTTTCGCGTTTTTCCCTGTCTTTCGAGTCATTATTTCTGGATTTTTCAAAAAACCGCATCACACCTGAAACGCTTTCCCTGCTGGTTCAACTCGCCAAAGAAGTCAATTTATCCCGATCGATCGATGCGCTTTTTTCAGGTCAGCCGGTTAATTTTACCGAACAGCGCGCAGCACTTCATACCGCGCTACGTGATCGTGAATTAAAGACGCTCACGATCGATGGTCATAATGTGATGGCAGATATTCACGCTGAATTAAATAAAATGCAGGATGTCGTTGATCGGGTACACAATGAAAGCTGGTTGGGTGCGACGGGAAAACCCATTCGGGATATCGTCAACATCGGGATCGGCGGCTCGCATTTGGGCCCACTCATGGTGACAGCCGCCCTGAAATCCTATGCCGATCCGCGTTTTCATTGTTATTTTATTTCCAATGTCGATGGTTCCGAAATTCAGGATGTGCTCAAAAAAATTGATCCGGAAAAAACGCTTTTTATTATTTCATCCAAATCGTTTACAAC
>DATIJJ010000009.1:0-41862 GCA_035478795.1 Gammaproteobacteria bacterium
GCATAAATCAGACCTCAATCGGAGCGTCATCCTGAGCGCGTTTTTTAGCGAAGGATCATCTGCTATTTATAAAGACTTTTTTGCAAGAGCTTGTGGGTAGCAACAGATCCTTCGGCGAAAAGATGCCTCAGGATGACGCTCTGATTGAGGTCTGATTTATGCAACAACGCCCCGTTTTGCGGGGGAAGGAAAGGAAGGGGGGAACGCCAAATAGCAAACGATCCCGAAATTTACGCAACACAAAACTATTTAATTTACAAACAACCTCACCAGCTGAATACTGGCATACGGATATTTTCCACCAAATTTCTCATAAACCGGCGTTAATCTTCCATCAACGGATTTTTTCACTTCCGAAAAAATAAGATCAAAGTCACCTTCCGGAATGGATTTTTTCAAATTTTCCAACAAACTGCCATCCAGTTCTTTCAGGTTTTTTAATTTTTCAATATGGCTCAGGATGGTCACGGGAGACAAATTACGATGATTGGCAATCAACTCAACCGACATATTTTCTTTCAACATCTCCAATGTCACAAGATGTGTCTGAATCTTTTTCTTTCCTTTCTCACGTTTTTTTCTGACTTTCCCGCTTTCAAAACGCTCCAGCAATATTTTTTGTTGAATGTCTATTTTTTCACTCTCCGAAAGCGTTTGTAAATATCGCACCAGGCTGGCTGAATTTTCCTTAAAATAATGATCGTGCTTCAAAACACCTGGATGCACCTTTAATGCCATTTCATTCAGATTCATCAA
This sequence comes from Gammaproteobacteria bacterium, assembly GCA_035478795.1. Lineage (GTDB taxonomy): Bacteria > Pseudomonadota > Gammaproteobacteria > DSM-16500 > DSM-16500 > DATIJJ01. The sequence continues at coordinate 757 of DATIJJ010000009.1, forward strand.
CTTCAATCCACTCAAACTGCGCACGCGCGATAAAGCCACATAACCCATACCCGGCTCAAAAGCATCACCCAGATCCATTTCCGCGGCATCGAGCGTCATGCCCTGACTTTTATGAATGGTAATCGCCCAGGCAAGTCGCAGTGGCACTTGTATCAAAGTCGCTCGCACCACATCCCCGCTTTCATATTTCCATTCTTCCGGATAGGCAATCACAATATCATTGTCATACGTTTTAACAACAGGCCAACCGTCTTTTTTTTCGAAATTAACCACCACACCGCGCGTTCCATTCACATATCGGGCTGATGTATCATTTTTGATGAACATCACCTCGGCGCCGATTTTTAATTTTAATTTTTCAAGTGCCAGACAGCTTTTTTTCAAGCCGGAAACAATCATACTGAAACCGCTGGTTTTCATGGTGAATATTTTTTCCTGTCCGTGAATTTTCGCGAGTTCCTGATCATTAATAAAATCAACATTAATATTGCGTGAATAGAGTTTTGTGGCCCGTGTTTCACCTTCCGGTTCTTTTTTATAGCGGGTACGCAAGGGCACTTTGGTGTGTTCTCCCGCGGATCCTGCACGAATGTCATTTAAAACAGTCAACAGTGGATCATCACCCTGACGATGTTGTTCATGCAAATAACATACCTGAAAATCGCCACGTTTCCAGACGTCTGACTCAAAGGCAAAGTGTTTTTCATTCGTGATGGACTCTCTTGAAATGGGCGGCAATTGAAAAAAATCACCGCATAAAACCACCTGAATACCACCGAAGGGTTTGTCAGACTGTAAAATAAAACGTGCAATGGTATCCACGCTATCCAGTTGATGTTTATGCAGCATGGAGATTTCATCAATGATCAGGACTTTGGTTTTTTTGTAATTTTGCCGGACGCGGCCTGCCGTCAATAATTTTTCAAGATCTTTTTGGGTAAGATCGTCCTTCACGCCTATACCCGACCAGGAATGGATGGTCGTGCCTTGCAAATGCGTCGCCGCAATGCCGGTTGAGGCAGTCACGGCGACATACACATTATTTTCTTTCAGATAAGTAATATATTTGTTTAGCAGGTATGTTTTTCCGGCGCCTGCTGCACCGGTTAAAAAAATGTTTTTTCCCATTTTTAATAAATCAAATGCGTCGTCCTGTTGCATAAATTTTATAAGCTCCCTTTTTTTATTTACCTATCATTTTGTTTTTGACCCTAATAATGACCGTCCCATAGATTTGAATGGTTTCTCTTCTTCATGAACACTGTTGATGCTATGCCTGACAACAGTTTCTACTAGTGCGTTATATTCTTCTTTTTCCTGCTTCGCAAAAAATCGACAGGACGCTTTTGATAGCCGATGAGAAACAACCCCATCTGCCAACCGATTGACACCATATCCCAACGTGATCGCGCCACCCACCGTTAAAGCAGCCACACTGGCTGTAACGAGTTCCGCACCCAGCCAGATAGCCGCAGCGGACAACGGTGTTGATGCACCCATTGTAGAAGCCGCAAGCATGCCTGCTGTCGCGATCAATCCCGCCCCTACAATGAAACACAACGCGCCTTCCATGATTTTCCCCCAGGGCGCATCCACAACCTGTTTAACAATTCCAGGATACCGTTGATTATTAATCTCATTATCAGGATTCTGAAATCGAATAGCAGATCGATAAACAAATTCGGTTAATATGGAGAGTTTTGATGAGGGGATAATATGTCGAACTTTATCTATTCTATTCAATAAAACAGATGCTGTTTCATCGCCCTGTATCATACCGGAAAAATGGGTTCTTGCAATATCATAATCTGAATTTTTTCTGGTAGTGATCTGGCTATTTAAAATAACCTGAAATTTTTCAGCATTTTTAATAACACTCGCCAGAGCAATTTTTTGTCTATCATCCAGATGAAACCATATTCTTGATAGTTTTACATCATCCAGTGTACCAGCATTAAATATGCTTTCTATTTTTTCATCTGACAATGTTCGAACAAAATCCTCCAAATTTTTGCCAAACAACGTTCGCAAATAATCAGCCAGCTTGTTAGTATCACGCATAGCTTCTGCGATTATCGTAAAATTATTTTCATCATATTGAATCTGATTGTTCTCTATACTATTCAATTTGTTTGAATGAACACATGCTCTCAGAACATTTTTCCGGGTATCATCGAGCAAATGCCAGATGCGTGTCAGCTGAATATTATCTTTATCAAACGATGTAAACAGGAGTTTTAATTTTTCGTCAGACAAAAGCGTAATGAAGGCAGGCAGTTTTTCAGACGGCATGGCTTGCAAGTAATCTGCCAGTTGCTGCACATCATCCATCACCTCAATCACATGAGGAAACGTTGTTACATCATATAATTGATTGACAAGACGTTGGCGACCGGCCTCGCCATAGCCTGGATTTACCGTGACAGGAGCCTGCATGGCAGCTTCAAATTTTCCTGTTGCCTCGGCAAGCAATGCTTCATGATTGACTTCAGAGAGCTCTATCGCAGGCGGAACAGCTTTCAACTTTTCATTTTTCCAAACAGGGAATGTGAGCTTGTGTCTCGACAAAAATGATCGCAAATTGGTGGCCTGAACTGCCTTATTGCGTTGTTCGGACTTCCAGAAAAAATCGATCACCTCTTCAAATGTCCCTTCCCGATTTAAGTGTGCACAATAAGCCTTGAGTGCATAAAGCTCATTTCTTTTTTCGCGCGGGAGCGTTGTCCTAAAATACAAGCCAAGGTCAATCAGCGTCATTGGACCGTATTTGCCATCCAGAAAATTTTGCAGAATTTGTCCGATGCTGATGGGCGTTTTACTTTCTTCCTGTATTTTTTTCTGTTTTCGAACCTGTGCAGCACACTTTTCGATGGCCTGATAATACTCTGCGACTGCAGGTGAATGGGACAGTAATCGCTGCTTCTCGGATTCAGTCAACTTTCGAGTACATCCACCAATCGCTACCTTAAATTCGATTTCTCCTGTTTCGAGCACCTGCCTCGCCGCCCGTTTCATGGTTTCACGAACAGGAATGGGATGTTCTCCATTATCCGTTAAAACAAGGTGATCAAGAGAAATTTTATCGAGATCGATGTGTTCTTCTTTTTTATCGCCAATAGCAGGATAATAATGTAATGATACTGTTGGCATTAATACTGAATTAATTTGTGGAATGTTATTTTTTTCCTCATTTTTTAATACAAGCGCATCCTGGCTTTTCTCTTTGTCTTTGTAGAAACCTTGCTCAAACAATCTCGTCATGACACGAGTGCGTTCCTCCGGGGTCAGTGAACTCTGGATAGGATGTTTATATGGTTGAGTGAATTGTTTGTTAAGTAAAGACACAGGCACTGCATCATGTTTTTCAAGATTAAGATAGAGATAACCGTTTACTTCAAAACCGGTTTCATTAGACGATTTAATAAATACTTTATTTGATGAATTTTTATAAAGATGTATCTCTCTTATATTAGAACTAATCAATTCTTTTTCACTTAGAGGCATATCCATACGATAAAAATGAGGGATATTTTTGTTAGCAAGCAGCTTTTTAAATTTACCTGTTCCGTTCGTTTTTTCAGAAAAAATGTTATACAACCTCTGTCTTGTAGTTTCTTCCGAAATCTTATTTGCCACATTTTTACAAAGTAGAGTGGATGGATGATCAGGCGCAGAGGAATAAATCAGATCAGTTCCAATATCCACTTGCGGAATAGATTTTTTTTCTGCAAGTTTGATTTTTGGTGTCTTTTCTTCTGAATGTTTATCTTCTAACTCTATTTCCGCAATTTTTGCTTCTTTTGCTTTTTCTTCTTCTATTCTTTCTTTTTTCGTCTTCCCATTGATTCGCTTCCAACGATTCGCCAAAAATTCCTTAAATGGCTTCAGTGTTTCAATCGTAGCAATTTTATCGCCATGCGTGCGCATTAAAAATTGAAACTCAGCCAATGTCAGTTGCCATTCAGCACGATAGAGAGGGTCCAACGTTGATGATTTCACTTCGGGAAGTACAGATGAAAAAATTTCTTTAATCTGCATTCGAGGAGGAGTTTCTGCATCCAGACGCGCTTTTTCTTCATTGGTCTTTTGTCGTATAAAATGAGCAGCCACATCTTTAGGTATATCTGTGGATTCGTAACTATCAGCAGAGCTAGCCATTTTAATTTCCTCGTTCAATTGTCATCTTATTGGATAATATTAGGTCAGAAATTATACAATATTTGGGCTAAAAAAGATAGATGGAAACCCAAAATAAGTGGATTTAAGAGGGTTTCTGGCAGGGTTCTATGGGATAAAACGCTTCGTATAATGATGACAATATGGGAGTTTTTCTGTTTTTGCGTAATAATCCTGATGATAACCCTCAGCAGGCCAAAAAGTGGAAGCTGGCAGGATTCGGGTGGCTATGTCATACCCCGCCTGTTCAAGTTGCGATTTTAATGCTTCAGCGGACTTTTTTTGTGCTTCATCGTAATAAAAAATCACGCTCAAATATTGCTGGCCAATATCCGGCCCCTGGCCATTTTGTTGAGTCGGATCGTGAATTTCAAAAAAATATTTCACCAGATTTTCATACGAAATTTTTTCAGGATCATAGACAACACGTATCGCCTCCGTATGGCCGCTTTTGCCTGAACAAACGTCTTCATAAGTTGGGTCATTCTGGTGACCGCCTGTGTAGCCCACTTCTGTTTTTAAAATACCGTCCCGTTTTTTAAAATAATATTCCACACCCCAAAAACAACCGGCGGCGAAAATGGCTTCTTCTGTGTCTTGCACTGTTTGACTGGAAACAAAATCAAGACTCGCTGAATTCACACAATGTCGGGTATTTTTTGCAGTGAATCCTTCGCCATTGAAAACATGGCCGAGATGCGCGTGGCAGCGTGCGCAGGTAATTTCTGTGCGTGTTCCATCCGAGTCTGGAATACGATCGACGCTGCCTGGAATATTTTCATCAAAACTCGGCCAGCCACAGCCGGAAGGGAATTTTGTTTGCGCGCGAAAGAGTGCGAGACCACATTGGCGGCATAAATACGTACCGGCTCCATCGTGTGTGTCGTATTCGCCAGAGAAAGGGTATTCGGTGGATTTGTCGCAAATAATTTTCAAGAGAAAAGGTGGGAGACTTTTTGTTTTAAAAATCATTTTGGGGTTTCCTTTAATGACATGAAAAAGTGAGTATAACGGCTCACCTGTCTCTATCCGTGCGTCATCCCGCGACGCTCTTCAAGCGGGACCCAGCGCCTTTAAAAGCATTTTTAAAAAAATCAATGAAAAAAGGCGCTAGGTCCCGCTTGAAGAGCGTCGCGGGATGACGCACGGATGCAGGCCCAGTCAACGTAGTTAATGATACAAGGATGATGACGCACGGATGAAGGCCTGGTCAACTTTTTAATAAATTCAACACCGCTTTTGCTGCCTGTTCATTCGCATTGCAACGTAATGTTTGATGTATTTCCAAAAACTTTTTTTCAAGTACCGCCACTTTTTCCGGATGATCCAGATAATCCAGCAACGCCGCACTCATGTTATCCGCTGTCGCCGCTTCCTGAATAAATTCCGGAACTAATCGCTCGTTCGCCAACAAATTGGGCATGCCAATGTATTTTAATTTAACCCACCGCTTTCCAAGCTGGAAAGTCAGATTCGCCATCCGATACGCAATCACCATCGGTCTTTTATATAACATCGTTTCCAATGTCGCCGTTCCGGAGGTGACTAAAACCACATCTGCCGCTTCCATCACCTCATGCGAACGTCCCTGAAAAAAAGTCAGTGGCAAATCAGGATAGCGCGCTTTACAAATCGCTTCAAATTCCTGATGCCGTTTTTCATTGATCGATGAGGTAATAAATTTCAATGATGGACGTTTTTTATAACAGTGTGCAGCCGTTTCTAAAAATCGCTCCGCCAGATAGTTTATTTCATTTTGACGACTGCCTGGCAATAATGCAATGTAGACGGCATCCGGATCCAGATTTAATTTTTTTCGAGCAAGCATTTTATCCGTGTGTAACGGAATCAAATCCGCCAGTGGATGTCCGACAAATTGCACCGGCACGTTATATTTTTTATAAAAATCCGCTTCAAACGGAAAAAGTGCCAGCACAAGATCCGTTGCTTTCGCTATTTTAAATATACGCTTTTGCCGCCACGCCCAGACAGACGGACTCACATAATGAATGACAGGAATGCCCGCCCGACGCAATTTTAATTCCAGCCCCAGATTAAAATCCGGTGAATCAATGCCAATAAAAACAGCAGGACGATGCTCGATAAAATAATGATAAAGCTCACGACGAATACGAAATAATTCCGGCAATCGACGCAAGGGTTCAATCAATCCCATCACAGACAGCCGTTCCATATCAAACAAACTGTGACAGCCCGCTGCAATCATTCCCGAGCCACCGATGCCGGTGAATTCAAACGCCTGATGTGCATTCAATGCATGGATAAGCCCGGCACCCAGCCTATCGCCGGACGCTTCACCCGCCAGTATACCCACTTGTTGTCCTTGCCCGGGTTGCATAAAAACCTTTTAAAACGCGCGTTTTAACGAACCAGACCGCGTTGGGAGACATTGATAAAATCAATAAACATTTGAACATCAGGACAGGTCGACAGCATCTCATGCAATTGTTCCAGCGCCTGTTTGATCGTTAAACCCTGACGATAAATCACTTTATAGGCACGACGAAAACAGAGCATGGTTTCTGCAGAAAAACCTCGACGCTGCATGCCAACCACATTCAATCCAAACGGTTTTGCATAATAACCTGAGACTTTCACAAACGGCGGCACATCCTTGTCAATCATCGATCCCATCGATGCAAAACTGTGTGCACCGACCCGGCAAAATTGCGACGCACCGGAAAAACCACTCATCACCACAAAATCTTCTACGATCACATGACCCGCAAGCGACGCATTGTTAGCAAAAATCGTATGATTTCCAACAACACAATCATGCGCAAGATGCACATAAGCCATAAATAAATTGTCATTGCCAATTCGCGTGACGCCTTTATCCTGCGCTGTACCTCGATTGAATGTACAAAATTCACGAATCACATTACGATCGCCAATTTCAAGCCAGGTTTTTTCACCCTGGAATTTTTTATCCTGCGGGTCTTCACCAATGGAGGCGAATTGAAAAATTTTATTGTCCTTGCCAATGCGAGTGGATTCCTTGATGACAACATGCGGGCCAATGGATGTCCCATCACCCACTTCAACATCCGGTCCAATCAACGTCCAGGGACCGATTTCAACATTGTTTCCAATCCGGGCAGTGGGATCAATAATCGCAGTAGAATGTATCACAGCATTAACCTCTTCGCGCACTGATCAGTTCGGCGGCGCAGGCCAGCTCGCCATCCACATAAGCAGCACCTTCCAGTTTCCAGATGTCTTTTTTCGCGCGTAATAATTTCACTTCAAGGCGCAACTGATCACCTGGCTCCACCACACGACGGAATCGTGCATTGTCAATGCCGGCAAACAGATAAAGCGTGCCATCTTTGGGCGATGTATTGGTTGATTTATAGGCCAACACCCCCGCTGCCTGTGCCAATGCTTCCAGAATCAGGACGCCCGGCATGACAGGTATTCCCGGAAAATGACCCACAAAAAAAGGTTCATTCATTGTCACATTTTTCAGTGCAACAATGGATTCGCCCTCTTTAATTTCAAGAATGCGATCGATCAGAAGAAACGGGGATCGATGCGGTAAATAATTTAATATTTCATGAATATCCATGACGCCTTTCATGTTGATTTTCTCTCTGTAATGTCTGTCAATGCCTGCTCGAGTTCTTTCACCCGTGAATACAGTGTTTGAAGACGCTGAAAACGGGCCGTATTTTTGCGACGTTCCAGATTGGTTACAACCCCCCCCAAACCGGAAGAATAAACACCCGGCTCGCGAATGGATTTGGTGACTTCCGTGCCGCCCGTCACGACGACATTATCCACTATCGTAAGATGCCCGGCAAATCCGGACTGGCCACCGATCAGGCAATTGGCACCGATAGTCGTACTGCCCGAAACACCCACACAGCCTGCAATCGCCGTATTCTGACCTATCCGAACGTTATGTCCGATCTGGATCAGGTTATCCAGTTTGGCACCACGCTCAATAACCGTATCATCAATAGCACCCCGATCAATGGAACAATTGGAGCCAATTTCGACATGATCTTCAATCACGACACGTCCTAACTGAGGCACTTTATGCCATACCCCTTTATGTTTGGCAATACCAAAACCATCACTGCCAATGACCGTGCCGCTCGCTATGATGACACATTGCCCGATCGTGATGCGATGATAGAGTGTGACATTGGCATCAAGACGCGTGTTTTCGCCGATCGTTGAAAAATCACCTATCACGCATCCGGGGCCGATAATAGCATTGGCGGCAATACGCACGTTATCCTTGATGACACACTGTGCCCCGATACGGGCCGACGGATCAATTTCACACTGCAAACCCACGACCGCTGTCGGATGAATCCCGGCCAGAGGTTCCGGTCTGTCATCGAAAAAGGCAGCCATTTGGCTATAAGTGTAATAGGGATCACGACAAATAACCGCGTTGGTCTGGCATTCATCCGCATCTTTTTCAAGGAGAATCACAGCAGAGGCTTTGGTCGTGGACAGGTATTTTTTGTATAAAGGATTCATGAGAAAAGCAAGATGCCCGGGTTTTGCATTCTGGATGGTGCAAACACCTTCGATGAGACAATCGGGATCGCCTTTCAGCGTCACATCCAGATTGTCTGCCAGTTGGGACAGCGTGTATTTTTTCCGCATTCTGTTTTCTCAAAAAAACCAATTTTTCAATAAAAACCAAAAATTAAAAGGCCAGGAGAATATCCTGGCCCCGATGGATCACTCACACAACTTATTTATCAAACGCGCTGGCAACCTGTTTGGTAATATCTGCACTGTCAGACGCATACACAACTGCCTGTGAATCCAGTACCAGTGTGTAGTTGTTTTTCTTCGAGATGGAAGAAATAATTTCATTCAATTGTCCGAGGACGCTCTTCATGATTTTATTTTGTTCCTTGCTCAAATCCTGCTGAAACACACCGGCATCTTTTGAGAGAGACGCCTGATCATCAGTGATTTTCTTCTGCGCGGCATCCTTGTCTTTCTGGCTCATCGTAGGCGCATCTTTTCTGAACTTGTCCACTTCATCCTGAAAAGACTTTTGAGCCGCAATCAACTTTTCCTGACGACCTTTGAACTGACTTTGCAACTTCTTGTTCAAGTCGGCAATTTTGGGTGATTGCTGGAATATTTGCTGTACATTGACAACCGCAAGAACAGGAGCCGGTGCCGTTGTTGTGGTGGTAGTAGCAGTAGCAGGCGCTGCGTACGCTTGCATCCCGCTGACCAATAAAACAGAGCTTACAATTGCGAGGACCTTCTTCATAGTTTTCTCCAGTTAATTAAACAAATTTCCTATAAAACCAGCCAATCTCATCATCCAAAGTAAGATAGTATGTCATGTTTATCCGAAATTAGCACCCAGGGAGAATTGGAAAAATTCACTACTATCGCCCCGTTTCGGGTTCAATGCCTTTGCCACACTGAGATCAATCAAACCGAGGGGGGTCAACCAGTCTGCCTCGATACCACTCGCATAGCGCAGGCAACCGGAAGCCGTGCCCTTATACTGCCGATTGTTGAAGGTATTATAAACATTACCGCCATCCACAAACACAGATGTTCGCAAATTTTCTGAAATATGGTTCGGGAAAATCAGCCCGACGCTGCCATCCACCAGGGCATTACCCCCGGTCGGATCGGTATTGGAATCCTTGGGACCCAGCGAATTGCCTTCATAGCCGCGAACCGAATCAATACCCCCTGCATAAAAGTTTTTGAAGAAGGGATAGTTTTGTGACCCGCTAAACGCCGTGCCATAACCCAGATCGCCCCGGGCCGTCGCAATAAACTGGCCCGCAATGGGGTGATACCATTTACCGCTATAACCCAGGGTATAGTACCGCAATGACTGACCGGTGATGGGCAGGTACAAATTCCCGCTCAAGGTTTGCATCGCCCCGGTTGTCGGGAAAATGGCCTTGTCACGACTGTCACGGGAGAGACCCGCAATGAGATCCACCTGCTGGAAATGACGCCCGTGATTCTGCACAAAGGCCTGAACCTGCTGCGACACCGAATTCGACAACCGGATCAGGGTCTGTTCATAACCATAACCCAGCTGCAAGGTATTAAAGACATTCTGTTCCTGCCCAAGCGGTATGCCATAAATCACGGAAGCGGCATATTGATCGCTGTTATAACTGCGTGTCAGATTGGCCGCGCGAGGATCGGTTTTTGAAGCCGAGAGATTAATGCTTCGACTGATACCATCCGGCGTGTAATAGGGATCAATAAAGTTGATGCCATAAAATTGCTGATAACGGCTGCGTGAGAAATTGAGCCCCAACGTTTCACCCGTCCCAAGGAAATTTTTCTGGTTTAACCCGGCACCCAGAATCACATGATCCAGCTGCGAATAACCGATGCTGAACGTCGCCTGTGCGGCATTATCCTCTGTCACTTTATAATTCACATCCACATTATCATCCGTGCCTGGAACAGGTTGCACATTCATATCCACATTTCGAATGTAGGGCAACAAACTCAGCCGATGTTTTGACTCTTCCAGTTTGGTCGTCGAGACGGGCGCCCCTTCCATTTGCTGAATTTCACGTCGCAAGGCTTCATCATTGGTTTTGGTGTTATCTGTAAAGTAAACATGATGAAGATACGCACGTTTTCCCGATTTGACATGATAGGTCAAAAAGACCTGGCGGGTCGCCTCATCGATTTTGGGCTGCAAGGTCACCGTCGTAAAGATATACCCTTTGGCACCCAGCGCATCACTGATGGTCTTTTCCCCATCCATCACGGTTTTACGTGAAAAGGTCGTGCCGGGTTGAATATTGACCTTCTGCAACAATTCTTCGCGCGGCAGAATGGTTTGACCCTCGATCGCAACGCCTTTCACCGTGTAAATTTCACCTTCATCCACCACAATCGTCAGGTAAATGGATTTATGATCCGGCGTGATCGCTGCCTGCGACGATTTGACAGCAAATTTCAAATAACCGCGATCCATATAATAATTGCGTAATTTTTCGAGACTGGAATCCAGTTTTTCCTGCGTGTAATGATCCGTTCCGGTGAAAAAAGTAATCAGGCCCGGCGTTGTCAAATCCAGCTGTTTATCGAGTGTGTCTTCGCTAAAAACATGGTTGCCAATGATGTTGATGCGTTTAACTTTCGCAATCAATCCTTCTGAAATTTCAATTTTAACGAGAACGCGATTACGCTCCATCGGTGAGACATACACATCGACATGCGCATTATAACGACCCACTGAATAATACTGTTCCAGCAAGCTCTGCTTGATTTTTTCCAGCACCACGCCGTTGTAAACACGGCCTTCCGCGACCCCCACACCACGCATGACCGTCGTCAGCTTGTCACTCGCAATCGACGAATTGCCTGAAATTTTCAAACGGCCGATAGTCGGGCGTTCAACTACTTTAATGATTAACGTATTGCCATCACGCGCGAGCGAAATGTGCTCAAAAAAACCGGTTTGATAGAGTGCGGCAATAATGGCGCCCGTTTTATCCGGACGCAGCGTTTCACCGGTTTTGACGGGTAAATAGGTGTAAACCGTATCAGAAGAGATGCGCTGCAACCCTTCAATGGAAATTTTTCGGATAACGAATGCTTCTGCTGCCCATGCCTTGATAAACCATACACTGAGTAACAAAACAACTAACACTATTTTTCTTTTCATAATGACCATTATTTTTTTATGTTCGCAAAACGAAGCGCCAATTATCCAGACTTTCGGGAGGTAAATCCAGTGTCATGAAAACATTTTCTGCATGAGGTCCGTACCAAACAGAAAAACCGGTGCCGCAGCTGTCAAACTGTCAATGCGATCCAGAATGCCGCCATGCCCTGGCAGCAACTGTCCTGAATCCTTCAATCCTTCATTACGCTTCAGCATGCTTTCAAAAAGATCGCCCACGATAGAAAAAAGCACAGTCACGATCGCAATCAAACAGGCAAAAAACCACAATCCGTAAGGCACACCTGTCCCATACAGCACGGCCAGCGTGATCACCCCGGTCACGATCAGGGCGCCATAAAGCCCTTGCCATGTTTTACCGGGACTGACGTCTGGCGCGAGCAAGGTTTTACCAAAACGTCTGCCAGCAAAGTACGCGCCGGAATCCGCCCCCCAGATCAGGACAAACAAAAATAGCAGGACATACACACCGGTGTCCGGCACATTACGGATAAAATTGATGGCCAGCCAGCAGGGAATCAGTGTCACGAATCCCATCAATCCGCGCAGGATCATGCTTTTGCTCCACACCTGACTGAATTTTGGATAGCAGATAACGAGAAACGCGGCAACAAGCCACCAGACAAATGCCCCGATAATCACACCGGGAATGTAAAGCCAGATGGATGCAATCAACAAAAAAAACAGGATGAGTGGATACATCGCACGGTATTTTACCTGCCGGAGTCCCATCAAACGCGACCATTCCCATGCTGCCCATAAAACAATGATGCCGGTTAACACACAAAAAGCTTTCGGCGGGAGAAGAAATAACAGTGCAACAAAAACAGGAATCAATACAACTGCTGTCAAAATACGTTTAAGCATGATCAGTTACCTTTAGCTGGTCGCTGGTATAACCAAAACGACGCTCGCGCCTCTCATAGAACTGAAGTGCTTTCTCCAGTTCTTCCGCATTAAAATCCGGCCAAAACACGTCGGGAAAATACAGTTCACTGTAAGCAAGCTGCCACAGTAAAAAATTACTGATGCGCTGCTCACCGCTCGTTCGGATAAAAAGATCCGGCGGCGGGACATCGGCCGTTGCCAGTTTGCTTTCAATGAGTGCGGGAGACAAGGCTTCGCTGGTCAAACGACCGTGTTCAATATCAACCGCCAACTGCCGCATGGCTTCACACAATTCCCATTGACCGCCATAATTGGCCGCAATAATTAACACGAGGCCCGTATTATTCACCGTTAACTGCTCTGCATCCGTCATGTATTGCCGTAATTTTTCGCTAAAGCGCGAACGATCGCCAATAAAACGCAGTTTAATCTGTTGCTCGTGCAATTTTTTGGTTTCGCGTTCCAGCGCCGACACAAACAGATCCATCAGATAATTGACTTCCGATTCAGGTCTTCGCCAATTTTCACTGCTAAATGCAAACAGGGTGAGTACTTCAATTTTTTTTTCAACACACGCTTTCACAATTTGACGAACCGCATCCACACCGGCCTTGTGCCCTGCCGCACGGGGCAGCAACCGTTTTTTGGCCCAGCGACCATTGCCATCCATGATGATGGCGATATGACGCGGAAGAGTGGGTGCATTCATGAGAGTCAAATCGCCATTAAGTCAGTTTCTTTCGCTGCAAGCAACTGATCCACTTCAGCAATGTATTTGTCTGTCAATTTCTGTGTTGCATCCGTCATGCGGCGTTCTTCATCTTCCGCAATTTCTTTTTTCTTCAAGGCTTCCTTGATTGCATTGTTGGCATCACGACGCGCATTGCGGATACTGACACGTGCATCTTCCGCTTCATTGCGAACCACTTTAATCAAATCCTTGCGGCGTTCTTCTGTGAGTGCTGGCAAGGGCACACGAATCAGTTCACCGGTTGTTGCAGGATTTAATCCAAGACCGGATGACATAATCGCTTTTTCAATGGGTCCCACCATGCGTTTTTCCCAGGGCGTAATCAGCAAGGTGCGCGCATCACCCACTGTCACACTCGCGACCTGGCTTAAAGGTGTTTCCGTACCGTAATAATCCACACGAATACCTTCGAGCAAACTCGGATGCGCACGCCCGGTACGCAATTTTGACATCGCATGCCTGAAGGCTTCGATACTTTTTTGCATGCGATTTTCGGATTCTTTCATGACGTTTTGCATAAATCGCTATCCTCCACTTTTGACCAACGTCCCTACATTTTCGCCGAGAATAATGTGTTGCAATGCATTTTTGTGGTTCATGTTAAAGACACGCAGGGGTAATTTGTTATCACGGCATAATAAAATCGCATTGAAATCCATGACGCCTAAACGCTGTTCCAGAATTTCATCATAGGTCAGGGATGTATACAATTGTGCCTTGGGATTTTTGATAGGATCGGCCGCAAACACACCGTCTACTTTCGTCGCCTTGATCACGATATCGACACCGACTTCAATGCCGCGCAATGCCGCTGCGGAATCCGTTGTCACCAACGGATTGCCCGTGCCGCCGACAAAAATGACGACACGGCCTTTTTCCAGATTTTTTTTTGCCTTGTGACGATCATAACATTCAACGAGACCTGAGACGGGCAAGGCTGACATGACTTTCACCGGGATGGATTTTTTTTCAAAGGCATCCCGAAGTGCAAGACCGTTAATGAGGGTCGCCATCATCCCCATCTGATCCGCCGTGACCCGATCAAATCCGGTCAATTCTGCGCCACGAATGAGATTGCCACCCCCCACAACCAATGCGACCTGCACACCGAGCCTTGTGATACTTTCCACTTCGGCACAAATGTCTGCGAGTCTCAAAGGATCAATCCCGAAAGAATGATCCCCCTGCAAAGCCTCGCCGCTTAATTTGAGCAAGACACGATGATAAACAGGTTGCCCATCCCTTGATGGCAAAGACGACTGATTCATGTTTTATTCCCTATTCAGAACGGTTCAGAATAACTAGCTGCCGTGAACCTGAGCCATCACAGCTTCAACAAAATCTTCCGATTCCTTTTCAATGCCTTCACCCACTTCAAACCGGGTGAAGCTGATCACTTTCGCGCGATGCTTGTTCAGCAGGCTGGCCACCAGAATATCAGGATCTTTAATGAAAGGCTGACCCACCAGACTGATTTCATCCAGGTATTTTTTCAATTTCCCGGCGACCATTTTTTCAAGGATATCCTGCGGTTTGCCACTGCCTGCTGCCTGCGCCATGTAAATCTCTTTTTCTTTCGCAATGACATCGGCAGGGACTTCGCCCGGATGAATCACAACAGGCTTGCTCGCTGCAATGTGCATGGCGATATCTTTTGCAAGCTCCGGATTTTCCGTATCCAGTTCCACCAGCACACCAATACGGGTGCCGTGCAGATAGGTGCCAACCGTGGTGCTGGTATCCAGCAGAACCACGCGGCGTATATGGATATTTTCGCCCACTTTCGCAATGAGAGCGTGGCGAGCCTCGTCCACAGTGGTTGTACCACCGATCAGAGGAACGCTTGCCAGTGCCTGAACATCGCCAGTTCGAGTCGAGAGTGCTGTTTTGGCAACCGCATCCACAAACGCAAGGAAGTTTTCATCACGCGCCACAAAATCGGTTTCACTGTTAATTTCAAGCATGACAGCCTGTTTGCCATCCGTCGATGTTCTGACAATAACAATGCCTTCCGCGGCAACACGACCGGCTTTTTTATCCGCCTTGGCACGACCACTCTTGCGTAGCTCTTCAATCGCCCGCTCCATATCGCCTGTCGTTGCTTCCAGCGCTTTTTTGCATTCCATCATGCCTGCGCCGGTACGTTCACGTAATTCTTTGACTTGTGCTGCAGTCACTGCCATACAAGATCACTCCTGAAAGTTGAAGGTAAAAAAAATGTGAAAAGGAGACCGTTTTTATTCCGCGCCTGCTTCATTGTCCGAAGCGGGCTTGACAACCACTTCTTCCATTTCAACGAAGTCACCTTCCACCCGGGCAATATCCGGATTGCTTTCACGCCCTTCGAGCACACAATTGGCAACGGCTTCTGTATACAGTTGAATAGAGCGAATGGAATCGTCATTACCCGGAATGACATAATCAATGCCTGCCGGACTGTTGTTCGTATCCACAATCCCTATGACAGGAATCCCGAGACGATTCGCTTCTGCAATCGCAATTTTTTCATGGCCCACATCGATAATGAACAACGCATCGGGCAAACCACCCATATTTTTAATCCCGCCGAGCGCGCGCTCCAGCTTGTCCCTTTCACGGGTCAATTGCAGAATTTCTTTTTTATTTAACCGGCCGAAGCTGTTTTTCTCAAACATGCCTTCCAGTTCTTTTAAACGGCGAATGGATTGTCGAATGGTTTTGTAGTTGGTTAACATACCGCCCAGCCAGCGATGGTTCACATACGGCATAAAGCAGCGTTGTGCTTCCGCCTTGATGATTTCCTGTGCCGCGGGTTTGGTGCCGACAAATAAAATCTTGCCTTTTTTGGATGCAATATTGCCCATGAAATTCAGGGCATCACCCAGCATGGCAACGGTTTTTTCGAGATTGATGATATGAATCTTGTTGCGGGCGCCGAAAATATATTCGCCCATTTTGGGGTTCCAGTGGCAGGTCTGGTGACCAAAGTGCACACCGGCTTTTAACATTTCACGCATACTGACGGATGATGACATTTTTCTTTCCTCTCATTGGGTTAGGCCTCCACATAGCTCATGACGCCAACCCGGTGGGGCACCCGGCATCATGGGTTAACTACGTGTGCGGATTTTAAAAAAAGTTTAAACACCACTCTGAAATCTTTTGATTGCCATTCAGAGCCCGACTTTATAACATAGTTGCTCGTTTTCAACAACAACCTGATGCCCCAAATGACCATTACCCTTAAAACACCCCGGGAAATCGAAAAAATGCGACTCGCCGGGCGACTGGCCGCCGAAGTCCTTGAAATGATAGGGCCTTATGTCAAGGCCGGTGTGACCACCGATGAGCTCAACCAGATTTGCCATGATTATATCGTCAACGTCCAGAAAGCCATTCCGGCGCCGTTAAATTATCACGGTTTCCCGAAATCCGTCTGCACATCGGTCAATCATCAGGTGTGTCATGGCATTCCCGGTCCACGCGTGCTGAAAGACGGGGATATCGTGAATATCGATGTAACCGTGCTGAAAGATGAATACCATGGCGATACCAGTAAAATGTTTTCTATTGGTAACAAGGTCTCCGTCCTCGCCGATCGTTTAATTAAAACCACGCTCGAATGTCTTTATGCCGGTATTCGGGAAGTGAAGCCCGGCGCACATCTGGGCGATATTGGCGCGGTGATTCAGGAACATGCCGAAAAAAATCGTTTTTCGGTGGTGCGGGAATATTGCGGTCACGGGATTGGCAAGATCTTTCATGAACCGCCGAATGTTTTACATTACGGAAAACGCGGCACCGATATTGAATTGAAAGAAGGCATGATTTTCACGATTGAGCCGATGATCAATGCAGGCAAACGGCATGTCAAACTCTTGCCGGATAACTGGACGGTTGTGACGAAAGATCACAGTTTGTCTGCCCAATGGGAACACACGATTTTGGTCACACACACGGGTTATGAAGTATTGACCAAACGATCAGACGAAATTATTTAGGAGAAAAAAACATGACACATGAATTACCCAAACTGCCTTATGCGATGGATGCGTTGCAACCGGTTATTTCAAAAGAAACGCTGGAATACCATTATGGCAAACATCATCAGGCGTATGTGACCAATCTGAATAACCTGATTAAAAATACCGAATTTGAAAATATGTCGCTTGAAGAAACGATTAAAAAATCGAGTGGCGGGATTTTCAATAATGCCGCGCAAGTGTGGAACCATACTTTTTATTGGCATTGCATGACACCGAATGCGCCGGGCGAACCGACGGGAAAACTCGCGGATGCCATCACAAAAAAATTCGGATCGTTTGATGAATTTAAAAAACTATTCAGTCAGGCTTCCATTACGACATTTGGTTCCGGCTGGGGATGGCTCGTCAAAAATGCAGGCGGTGAATTGGAAATTATCAGCACGAGTAATGCTGGCACACCCATGACGCAAGATAAAAAAGCGTTATTAACATGCGATGTGTGGGAACATGCGTACTACATTGATTATCGCAATGCGCGGCCGACTTATGTGGACAATTTCTGGAAGCTTGTGAATTGGGATTTTGTTTCTGAAAATTTTGCGTAAAAAAAACCGCGCGCATTGTGATGCGCGCGGGATTGATAAAAAATCAGATATTCAACGCATACAGGCGTTTTTGTTCCGAGCGATAGATCAATGCAGGTTCTGTGTTGGCGGAGGGATCCTGGATGCGCTCCATCTCTAACCGCAACAGCAATAAGTTATGCGTATTGTCTACCAATCTGGTAGCTGTTTCATCATTGTAAGCTTCATAATCAAGATCAAACATTCGCACCAGCACATGAAATTTTAATGATTTTTTATTTTTCCCTACGCCATTTTCATTTAAAAATTCGGTTAATTCTTTCTGGCTGGCTTTGATCTTGTCTTCATCAACCCTTGAGAAAAGAGCAGCCAGGTAAGGACGATTGTTAACGCTTGCAAACCCGGGGCCATACAGGTCGCTGCCAATTTTAACGATACTTTTTTTATGCCTTAAATAATCAAAATAACCGGACTTAAATTTATTGTAATATTGAGTAGAAGTCAGTCCGTATAACTCATCCAGTTTTTGATTAATCTGATTGCAATCCAGGCCTTGTTCCTGAAGTGCTTTTTCTTCTGGTGCTTTTTTGAATAAATTTAAATTAAAACTAAACATGGCACTGTCTCCTCTTTCCGTTTTTAGAAAATTTATTATAAAGGGAAATGCGTGAAGACGGGATTACAAATGTGTCATGATCAGTCGAGGTTCTTCTTAACAAGATAAACCAGGCGCTTTCGCTAGCTCCAATGGTTCTAAAGAAATAACCAATCGTTGCCCCAACGCTGCCGCTACACGTTCCAGTTGTTTCAGGTTAGGCCAATGATGCAGATCTTCAAGACGTGCTATTGCTGGCCAGGATGTGTTAAGCGTTCGAGCAATCTCTGAAGTAGTATGATCTCCCTTCGCCCACCTCATTAATAATGCAGCCTGTGCTCTCGCGTTGGGTGAAATGAGATAGGAATCATCTACAGAAGCTGAAGGCTGAGGAATATCCATCCCCTCATCTACCCGACCTTCCAATGTTAACGTGAGAACTTCTGACGCATTGAAGAGCGCTTCCTCCATCGTCTCACCTTCTGTAATAGCTTCCGGTAAATCTAAAAAGGAGACAGTATACCGCTTGTCAGATTCATTGTAGTTAATACTGGCAGGATAAAGTACGTTCATATCAGCTTTACTCCGGTTTGTTTTTCAATTGCGGCAATCAGTCCTTTTCCGATATCCCGTTTACCATGGACCGGTACTGTCGTTCGCATGCTATCCTTACCCATACGATGATGACTGCCATTAACGCGCAGTACTTGCCAACCCTGTTTCTCTAACATTTTTATTATTTCTTTACCTGTCATTATTATACCATAAAAGATATATCATTAAAGATATGCTCCAGATCAAAATCCGTCGAAAACTAAAAATATTAGTATATTCAATAAGTTATGTTTTTATCCGCCGGAAACCGCGGGCGCGAGGTCGAGATTTTCCTGTATAATCATATGGTTACAGACTTTTTCTCAGTCGAGGTCTTCTTAACAAGATAAACCAGGCGCCTTCGCCAGCATATTTTCCGAAGTCGACAATGCGGCTGATGAAACCGTTGGCGTGGAAGGCACAGGCGGCGCCGCCAGCAATCCTTGTGTCGCGACAGAGGGTGGCAATGATGGGTAGGAAGCAGACTGTAATGTAATTTTTTTTTGTTTTTGTTTTTCTATGAAAGCATCATAATCATCGAATTCCCCACGGTGATTGAGGTTATTAGCTGCAGCGGGTACCGCTTGATATAGAACAAGCATTATGTTGCCCAATGTTATTCTGGCTGCCTGTCGCTGCTCTTCATCCGGATAACCTGCTTCATCGATTGCCTTGCTTCCCCGTATATCACACTCGTACAGGCGAAAAAGAAGGTATGCACAGGTTTCTGCTTTCGTTTTTTCTTCTTCTACTTTCCTCCACCATGCAGGAAATTCCGTTTTCTTTCTTCCCAGTTTCTGCATCAGTATTTCTTCTGCCATGTTCCGACTGGAGGAAAAATGATTTTGGGAGCCTATTTCATCTGGATCTTTTTTGTCTGATGAAGCGAACCCAAAATGCTTATACCCTCTATACAATAGAATGCGTTCGTACAGGGATTCAGGTAACTCTTTTCTCATGGCAGCAGAGATATAACGAGTTAACGTTTCAAGATGTTCCAAAACTGACGGATCAACCGGGACTTTTGAGTAGGCTGCTTTGGCTTTCATTCTTTCACAGGCCATCTTGCAGCATTCAAGGTCATCCAGGCTGGTATTGGCACCATATTGCATCCGCTTGTCAAACGCATCTTTCCCCAGTGCAGCCTCCAGTGCAGCAATTTTATCCCAAATTGAATTCCAAACTGACTCGGCGTATGTAAGGCCACTTTCTTTCTGAGTTTCTGTCTGGCTACCTGAGATCATCGCTTTCACCGGCTATTTACAAAATACCGTCGAAGGGTCGTGAGTTCCGCCTGCAAACTTTCGACCTGGTTCATGAGATCAATCGCGAGTGCAATGCCCGCATGGTTTACTTCAAGATCATGATGTAATCGAACAGCAGTTGAAATCACGTGGATTTGCCTCGCATTAAAACGCCAGCTGGTTGCAGAAGGACCCTCCGGCTCAATCGTTCCGTATTCAACAAGTTGAAATACAAATTCAGGCGCAACGTGACAAATGACACATAACTCATCCAAGCCCACTTCTCCAAGCGGTTCAGGCGTTTGAATGGCTTTGGGATCTCCTTCCATCGTGTTCTCCTCACTTACCTAATTTTAAAAGCCTGTTGCATAATCGGACTTCAACCGGAGCGCACTCCTCCCTTTTCAAAGGGAGGTTGGGAGGGATTTTTATTAACGTTAAAAAAATCCCCCCGCCGCACCAGGAACGTGCGTCGACCCCCTTTGATAAGGGGGTTTTTTCTTGTCGACAGCTGATTTGAATCACAACTTCTCTATCCGGGTGTTACCTGAAATGTTCCAGCAAATTTTTCCGCGGATCAAATGGCATTTCCTGCGCCATTTTTTCATACAAGGCACGCTCGGCATCGGTATGCGCGGGCGGAGTCACAATTTGTAATAACGCATATTGGTCCCCCGCCAAAGGATTCCCTGGCAACCCCCGACCTTTCAGTCGTAACTTCTGCCCCGCCTGCGCACCCGCTGCAATTTTCATTTCAACAGGACCCGCCAACGTTGGAACGGTTACTTTTGCACCGAGTGCGGCTTCCCACGGCGTCACCGGCAAGGTCAGGTAAATATCCCGTCCCTGTAAACTGAACGCAGGATGCGGCGTGACATCAATTTCCAAAAACAAATCGCCTGCAGGACCTTTACCCATACCCGGTCCACCCTGTTTTGCGAGACGTAATTGTTGTCCGGATACCACGCCTTTTGGAATCGTAATTTTTAACGTGCGAGTTTTCATGTGCACGCGGCCATGTGCATCGACTTCCCGCATTTGCAAATGAATCGTCTTTGCCCCACCCCGAAAGGCTTCTTCGAGACTGATATTAATTTTGGCGTGTTCATCCTGCCCGCGTTGATTAAATTGACCATGCCCTGCGTGACGAAACCCGCCTTGTCTTGCATGACCACCACCGCCAAAAATCGAGGCAAAAAAATCGCTGAAATCACCCGCATCCGCCGCACCGTCAAATCCACCCGCACCCCCAAAACCGGCAAAACCCTCCCAATTTGGCGGCGGTCTGAATTCCTGACCACTTTGCCAGTTGCTGCCCAGTTGATCGTATGCGGCACGCTTTTTGGTGTCTTTTAACACTTCATACGCTTCCTGAACGGCCTTGAATTGCTCTTCGGCATTCGGCTCCTTGCTGACATCCGGGTGGTATTTGCGTGCGAGTTTGCGATAGGATTTTTTGATGTCATCCTCTTTTGCATCACGAGGGACACCGAGGATTTTGTAATAATCTTTATATTCCATGACGCTCCGGTCGTTTATTCGTTTTCAGGCAGTCTGACCGTCAACACGTCACACTTCGCGCCGTGCAAAATCGCATTCGCTGTCGAACCCAATAACAAGGACAACCCATGACGACCGTGGCTTCCGCAAATAATGAGATCCACTCCGACCGTTTGCGCGACTTCAAGAACCCTCGATTTGGTCGGCCCAATTTCGACAAACTGGTCCTTCACATTCACACCCAGCTGTTCACCCAGTTTGGCGAGCGCCGTTTTGGATTCTTCAATCAATTGGCCTTCAATGTCCTCGATACCGAGATACGCATAACTGTAACCCGGTAACGGTTCAACCACGTGAATCAGGCTCAATTGTGCGCCCGTAAACCCGCGCATGCCCCGCACCTTCGCAATAATAAAATCCGTATCATCTGTCAGATCTGTTGCAAGTAAAATATGTTTGTACATGGTGGCTATCCTTTTATGATTCTCTAATCAAACCGTTGCTGCGCTCTTTGAAAAAACCAGTTTATCTTTTTCAAAATGAATGTAAATCCGATCGCCCGGCAAAAACTTTCCGGATAAAATATCCTGCGCCAATAAGTTCTCTACATGCTGCTGAATGGCACGTTTCAGGGGTCTTGCGCCATACACCGGATCATAACCGGTTGAAGCCAAATAATCCAATGCTTCCGGGCTGATATCAAGACCCAAATCTTTCTGAAGTAACCGTGAACGCAAGCGATGAATTTGTATCTCTGCAATCGCTTTAATCTGATCCCGATCGAGTGGATGAAACACCACGGTTTCATCAATTCGATTAATAAATTCCGGACGAAAATGCTGACCCACTACACCGAGCACCGCTTTTTTCATCGCAAGATAATCCCCTTCGCCAGACATTTCCTGAATCAGGTCAGAACCGAGATTCGATGTCATCACCACAATCGTATTACGAAAATCCACCGTGCGGCCGTGGCTGTCTGTCAGGCGACCATCATCCAGCACCTGCAATAAAATATTAAACACGTCATGGTGCGCTTTTTCTATTTCATCCAGCAAAATAACGGAATAGGGTTTGCGTCGCACGAGTTCCGTCAAATAACCGCCTTCTTCATAACCCACATAACCTGGCGGCGCACCGACCAGACGCGCGACAGCATGTTTTTCCATAAATTCTGACATGTCGATACGAATCACTGCTTCTTCCGTATCGAATAAAAATTGTGCGAGCGCCTTGCATAATTCAGTTTTGCCCACCCCCGTTGGCCCTAAAAACAGAAAGGACCCGATCGGGCGGTTAGGATCCGCCAAACCCGCGCGTGAACGACGGATGGCATTACAGACGGCTGTCACTGCCTGACTCTGGCCGATAATGCGTTTATGCAGCGCACTTTCCATCTGCAATAATTTTTCCTTTTCACTTTCCAGCATTTTTGAAACCGGAATGTGCGTCCATTTGGAAACCACTTCTGCAATTTCTTCTTCTGTCACTTTACTGCGAAGCAATTGCGTTTCCTGTTTTTCTGCAAGATTCGCTTCATCCAGTTTTTTTTCAAGTTCCGGAATGCGCGCATATTGCAGTTCAGCCATGCGTGTCAAATCACCCGCTCGACGCGCCGTGTCAAATTCAAGACGCGCACGTTCCAGTTCAGCCTTGATGGTCTGCGCACCGTGAAGCGCTGATTTTTCATGTTGCCAGATCGCTTCCAGTTTTCCAGATTCACTTTCCAGTTTTTTTAAATCCTGTTCGAGCCGTTCAAGCCGTTTTTTCGAACCGTCATCCGTTTCTTTTTTTAAGGCTTCACGCTCAATTTTTAATTGCACAATTTTACGATCGAGATTGTCGAGTGCTTCCGGTTTCGAATCAATTTCCATGCGAATATTACTCGCCGCTTCATCGATCAGATCAATCGCTTTATCCGGCAATTGACGATCGGAAATATAGCGATGCGATAAGGTTGCTGCAGCGACGAGTGCTGAATCTGTGATTTCAACACCGTGATGTAATTCATAGCGTTCTTTCAAGCCCCGCAAAATGGCGATGGTGTCAGGGACAGACGGTTCATCCACTAAAATGCGCTGAAAACGGCGTTCCAGTGCCGCATCTTTTTCAATGTATTTTCGATATTCATCGAGTGTGGTCGCACCCACACAATGCAATTCGCCGCGTGCGAGTGCCGGTTTTAGCATATTGCCCGCATCCATCGCCCCTTCCGCCTTGCCAGCGCCGACCATGGTATGCAATTCATCAATAAATAAAATAATCTGACCTTCCTGTTTCGCGAGATCATTCAGCACGGCTTTTAAACGCTCTTCAAATTCACCCCGAAATTTCGCACCGGCAATCAACGCTCCGAGATCGAGTGCCAATAACCGTTTATCCGTCAAGCCTTCCGGCACTTCACCATTCACGATACGTTGCGCAAGGCCTTCCACAATCGCTGTTTTGCCAACACCCGGTTCGCCAATCAGGACAGGATTATTTTTCGTGCGACGAAGCAGTACCTGAATCGTTCGACGAATTTCAGCATCACGCCCGATGACCGGATCCAGTTTCCCCTGTTCCGCACGCGCTGTTAAATCAATCGTGTATTTTTCAAGGGCGCGACGCTGGTTTTCTGCATTCGGATCGTCAACCTTCTGGCCACCCCGTTCTTCTTCAATGGCTTTTTCAATCCGGTCTTTCGTCGCACCGGCCTTTCGCAATAAATCACCCAGACTGCCTGAATCTTCCGTCGCAGCCAGTAAAAATAATTCACTGGAGAGATAATGATCTTTCCGTTTTTGTGCCAGTTTATCCGTCAGGTTGAGCAAGCGGTTTAATTCATTGGAAAGGTGCACCTCACCCGCCGTGCCTTCCACCAGAGGCAAGCGGTTGATGGCGGCATCCAGTTCGGATCGAAGCGTGGCGAGATTGACCGATGCTTTGGCAAGAACAGGACGGATACTGCTGCCTTCCTGGTCCAGCAACACTTTCATGAGATGAAGCGGTTCGATAAAAGCGTGATCACGCCCGAGCGCGAGCGATTGCGCATCGGATAATGCAGCCTGAAACTGGGTGGTCAACTTGTCCATTCGCATGAGCTACCTCAAAATAGTCGGTCAATTCAGACAGTGGATATGAGGGCGGTCATCAGATACTTCAATTGTATCATTTTGGCCACCTTCATGGTGTCGGTTTTTTGCAACTGTCCGGATCACCCTGTTCGTTACAGACATAGGTCGAATGCGTGCTGCAAAAGGACTGGCTAACTTTTACACAAGGCGGTTCCGGTTCACTTTGAAAGATCGTGGCAAGGCAGGTTTCCTGATTGGAAAAAATGAGGTCGCGCGCGCAGTTGGGTTGTCGTATCAGTGGCGCACAGGTTCTCGCATCGAAATTGAGGCAGTACGGCTGCTCGGGTGACGCACTCGCCGGAATGCAGGCACAATACTGTTCCTGCCCTTCCGGACAACCGTCTTCATCCGGGCCGCATAAAAAATAAAAAGGCGATTCGGCGAAGGTGGTTTGGAATACGAATAGCAAAACGATGGATAATAAAATTTTGTAAAACATAAATGTCCTGTTTAATAAACACGAGGTTAGAAAGTGAGAAAGTGAGAAAGTGAGAAAGTGAGAAAGGCGTTGTTGCATCAATCCGCTGTGTCCGAGCCGCGACCGTCAGGGAGCGTTATACGTTCTGCAAAATACCACTGAGCTAAATAGTATCGTGACGCTCCCTGACGGTCGCGGCTCGGATACAGCGGGCTGATGCACAATGCCAGTGAAAAATGGGGTATCGCAATTTGAAATGTTACAAGGATTAAAAAGAGTGGTGGGTCGTCTGCGATTCGAACGCAGGACCAACAGGTTAAAAGCCTGCTGCTCTACCGACTGAGCTAACGACCCGTCATGGATGTCACTAAAGTGGAGGGGCTCATCATACAACGTTTAAAAAAAAATTCAACGCCCTTTCACGTCTCCCCATAAAAATTTATGTAGCTGGATCTGCAGACGAACCGGTAGCTGATCTTCCAGAATCCAGTCCGCCAGTTGGCCGGGAGATTGCTCTTCAAAACTCGGCGAAAACAGGACCTGACAAGCTTCTGTCAGCTGATAGCGCGTCATCATTTGTTTTGCCCAATCGTAATCTTCACGATGACAAATCACGAATTTAACCTGATCATGCGGCAAGAGATGCGAGATGTTCTGATAGTCATTTTTTTCCATTTCACGCGACCCGGGTGTTTTAAGATCGACCACCTTGACGACCCGTTTATCCACGTTCGCCACACTGAGCGCACCGCTCGTTTCAAGCGAAACGGTGTAGCCCGCATCACACAATTTTGTCAGAAGCTCAGGACAGGCTTTTTGGGCGAGTGGCTCACCCCCCGTCACCGTCACATACCGTGTACGAAAGGCCGCCACCTGCTCCAAAATAGCATCAATGTCTCGCCACTCCCCGCCCTGAAAGGCATAGGCCGTATCACAATAACCACACCGCAAGGGGCACCCGGTCAGACGAATAAAAACGGTTGGCAAGCCAACCGTCCCTGTTTCACCCTGCAGTGAAAAAAAAAGTTCCGTGATACGCAAACGACTCACTAACTAGTGTCCCCCGGATTTGATTTCCTTCAACTGTTGCGCCGCGAGACGGGCAGATGTGGTGCCTGGATAACGCGTGATCACTTTTTTGAAGGTCGCTCTCGCTTCGGGCCACTTGAACTGGGCAGCATAAATCATACCCAGTTTAAGCTCGGCATCAGAAACCTTGGGACTTTCCGGGTAATTGGTCACAACCGTTGAAAATTCAACCGCCGCTTCTTCGCGCTTTTTCTGTAATCCATACAATTCACCCAGCCAGTAATGCGCATTCGCAGCCGATTGTCCGGAAGGATATTTCTTTAACATAGCCTGCAATACACCGATGGCCTGATCAAACTTGCTATCCTTGATGAGATCATAGGCGCTTTGATACATCTGTAACTCTGCCTGCTGTGCGGCCGCTGATTCCGGCTTGCTGGCCGTTGCCGTCACAGGGGTTGCAACAGCTGGCGTCTCTTGTTTCGCAGGCGTGACAGGCTTGTCTTCCGCAGCCGGTTCATCGGCTGCCGGAATGGAATCCGTCGTCAGGACAGCTTTGGCCTTTTTCGTGGAAGACGTTTTTTTCGGTGGCGTTTTAGCCGGTGTCGTCGATGTATTATCGGCAGGCGGCGTGGCTGACTGTTTCCCGATCCGCTTGTCGAGATCAGAATACATGGAACGTTGCTGCGTCTGCATCTGCTGCAATTGATGCGTCAATTCTTCCACCTGTCCACGCAAGGATTGCACTTCATTTTGCAGCGTGTTCATTCTGGATGACGAATCCGAATGCTGCAAATTTTTCATTTGCTGTTCCATCCGGTTCACGCGCTGATCCAGTGACGAAGACGGTGGAAGCGTCTGAACAGCACCTTGCGAATCGGAAGGCACAGACGACGAAGCGGGCACGGCACCCGGTGCAGGCGTACCCGCATCGGATTGACCATCAAACTGCGGCGGGTAATTATCGACATCGTAAACAGGTGCATTATCCGCAAAAGCGGTTATTGCCATACCGGACAACATCACGATTGCAAAAACGCGTTTGAGCGATTTTATGACCATAGATTTCTCACCTTGATTATGATTTCACAATCACGACACGACGATCCAGCTGGAAATCCTGTTCCGAGTGACCCGGTACTGCAGGTCGTTCAGCGCCATAACTCACCACGCGCACCTGGTTTGGATTCACGCCGCGTGTTTTCATCATCTCCAGCACCGCATTGGCACGGTGCTCGCCCAGCGCAACGTTATATTCGCGACTGCCGCGTGGATCGGTATGACCTTCCAGAATGATATGCGCGCGCGGGTGGGCCACGAGATAATCCGCATTCGCCATAATGGCAGGCTTGTCTGCATCACGTACCACATAACTGTTGAAATCAAAATAGTAAGTCTTTTTGGCAAGACCGCGGGCAGAAGAAGCGCCACCCTCATCGCCATAACCCTGGCCCTGTCCTAACCCTGACGCATGCGCGCCTGCGGCGGTATTCATATCATTCATACCGGTCGTGTCATAACTCCCATTGGGATTGTGTTTGGCTGAACAGGCACCGAGTGCGAGCATGCTGCAACCGACCAGAACCACTTTTGCTATTTTGTTTAATTTCATCTTTCTTCTCCCTTGTTAATCCATCATGCAGCTAAACGTTAAGATAAATAAGGCGACCATGCCGGGTCCTGCACCTCGCCATCCGGCGCGGGTAAACGAACCTGCACGCTGCCATCGCTTGCGACCATCGCCAGCACACTGCGCCCGGAATAAAGCGTTCCATATAATACCATACTGCCATTTGGCGCTATACTGGGCGATTCATTATCGGTGCCGGATGCACTGGTCAGAATTCGGAAAGTGGATGTATCAAGATCCAGAATGCCGATATTAAACAGTTTCGATTCCTGGTTTAACATGACAACATGATTTCCATCGGGCGTAAAGGAAGCGCGCGCATTGTAATTGCCTTCATAGGTCAGACGACTCACCTGACCTGTCGCAAGATTTTTCTGATAAATTTGCGGGCCGCCACTGCGATTGGAAGTAAAAATCAGGAACCGGCCATCACGTGAAAAGGAAGGCTCGGTATTAATCGACCAGTCCTGGGTCACAGGTGTTAACCGTTTTGAAGCAAGATCCATGATATAAATATTGGGTGAGCCATCCTTTGACAGGACGAGTGCAAGCTTTCGACCATCCGGCGAAAAAGCCGGTGCGCCATTAATGCCGCGGAATGCGCTGATCAAACGACGGTTGCCGGTTGCAACATCCTCCATATAAATCGAGGCACGTTTATTTTCAAAGGAAACATAGGCAATCTGCTTGCCATTCGGCGACCAGGCGGGCGACATGACGGGATCATTCGAGGTCAGTAACGGTCTCGGATTATAGCCATCCGCATCCGACACTTCGAGCGTGTACCGGGCCGCTTCACCCGCCCCGCGCTGTACAACGATGTAGGCAAGACGTGTTGAAAACACACCCCGCACGCCAATCAGCTGACGGTAAATGAGATCACTGATGTGGTGCGCAACGGATCGCAATTCTGTTCCTGGCACGACATATTGTTTTGTGAGCAGGGTAACAGGGGCGCCTTCCGCCTTTCCTTTCGCCGCATCCATCAATTTAAAACTGACTTCATAACGGCCACCGGCCACTTCCCTGACCTGTCCTTCCACGACGCTGTCAGACGAGGAAATGCCCACCTGTTTAAACCGGCCGCTATTTTTCAAATCATTGCTAATGACATCCGACACATTTTGGGGCGGGAGAGCACCTTCCGTTGCAAAAGGCACGATCGCAATGGGGACAGCGCTTGCAACGCCGCGGGTCAATTCCATACTCAACAAGGCAAAAACCGGTGTGGATAAAATGAGGCAAAAGCCCAGAATGAGCCTCGTCATCAACTTCTGCATGGCAACAAACATCTCCCGATTCAATCGTTTAAATTCGAAACGAGAGATATATCACAGATTAGCGGATAAGTGAACGTGCAGAATGCGAATCAGGTCCCCTCACCAATCGTCTGCAACAGCTTCTCATTAAAATCCCCCGCCAGTACCGGACCACTGAAAAGAGGCCCCTGCATGGTGACGCATCCCAGAGAAAGCAGTACCTGTTTCTGGCTGGCATTCATGACACCCTCCGCCATCACTTGCGATTGCAAACTGGTCGCCAGTGCAATGATCATTTTCACAATGGCTTCACTTTCCGGATTCGTGTCAATATCGTAAACGAGGGAGCGATCTATTTTAAAAATATTAATCGGCAAGCGTCTCAAATGTTGTAATGGCAAGTGGCCCGCACCAAAATTGTTAATCGCAATTTGCACGCCGAGATGCTTTAACATGTGAAGCATTTTTTCGACGAGATCGATTTTGGTTAAGAGAGAGGATTCTGTGATTTCAAAAATGAGGTGCGACGGATCCACTCCGGTTTCATGCAGGATAGACGATATTTTTTGAATGAAATGTGTGTGTTCCAGCAATTTTAATGATACCCGGATAGACAGCATCCCGGCATGAAACCCGCGTTGGCGCCATTTTGCCTCATCCTGACAGGCATTGCGCAACAGCCATTCATAAATGGCCATGATATTATTATTTTTTTCGGCAAGCTGTGAAAATTCTTCAAATGTCACCAGACCAAAATCAGGATGCCGCCATTCCAGTATCGCTTCCATGCAGGCTAATTTCCGGCTATCCACATTGACATACGGTTGATACAAAATATTAAATTGCCGATAACTGGTTTCATCGTGCAAACTGCCACTTAAAATCAATTCCCGACGACTGGATGTGTGCATTTCCTGCTGGTAGAACTGCCAGGTGTTCCGACCTTGCAATTTCGCCTGCCCGAGCGCGAGATCGGCATTTTTTAATAATGTTTTTCCATCACGCCCGTCCATCGGAAAAATAGCAATGCCAATACTGGCTGCCAGATAAAATGTTTGTTCATCAGCAACAAACGGTTCCACCAGTGCATTCAGTAATCGTTTCGCAATATACGCTGCTGTTTCTGCCTTGTTGATTTGTGAAAAAATAAAAACAAATTCACCGCCCGAAAAACGACTGAGCGTATCAACCTGGCGGATACAATTTTTCAGGCGAAGAGCGACCTGTCGAAGTATGGCATCGCCCATATCATAACCCAGCGTATCATTGATCATTTTAAATCCGTGCAAATCGAGAGACATCACACTGAATGTGAGTTGATAACGCATGCTTTGACTGATGATGAGCGACAGATGATCCTCGAAAATCTTGCGTCCTGGCAAGCCGGTCAGGGCATCTGTCAACACCTGACTTGAAAATTCAGCCTCCATTTTTTCCGTGGTCTTTTGAAGATCATGGGATTTGTCGATTTCGGTTTGTAATTGTTGACGCAACCGTTTTGTGCGCATACCGCAATAGATAATATAAAAACCTGATGCAATCAGGACAAGGATTGAGAAAAGTTCCGGCATCAATTTTTATTCCTCCGTGAAAAACAGTTAACTTTCCCAATTGTCTGTATTCAGAATATCTTTGGGTTTTACTTTCAGCACAAATTGTCTGAAAGGTTCAAACGCATCCGATTCTTTTGGAACCGGCAAGGGCGATGATTTGAAAACAGCCGATTGCGCGGAATGATCCAGCGTCTCATCTCCACTGCTTTTAATCACCTGTACATCCAGCACAATACCACCCGGTGCCACGCGAATCATCAATTCCGCAGATAAATTTTTATTAACACTCGGTGGAACCAGCCAGTTTTGACTGATCGTTTGTAAAATCAGCGCCTTGTATTTATCTACCTCACCACGGACAGCCTGTGCGCGCGCGCCCGCCATTTTTTTCTGTTCCTGCAACATATCCTGTTGCAAGGATTTGGCTGCCATCTGTTTCATGTCTTTTTCAAATGCCGCCGCAATGGATTTTTGTTTCACTTTTTTTTCTTTTAATTTTTGTTGTTTGATGTCCTGGAGCATGTCCTCGGCAATCGTATTTTTCTCCACTTTTTTTATTTTTTGAGTTGAAATCGCAATGACCTGTTTTTTAGGCGGCTCAGGATTTTGAACAGCAGGTGCCGGTTTCGGCATCACGCGCTGTGCGAGTTTGGGAAGGGGTTTCGCCAGCATTTTTTTGGGTGAAGGATTCGATGCCAGCACACGCGCATTAATCACTTCGCTATTTTTATCGGCATTCTGCAAGACGGGTGTACGGGATGCAAAATCAAAACTCACTATCAATGCCATGATAACAATAGCATGTAAAAACAGTGAAAAGAGAAAGGCAGGTGAGACTTTTTCCTTTCGGGTGTTCATGGACTAGCCTGCACTCTGCTCGGACGGTTGGGTGATGAGTCCAACACTTTTGGCACCCGCCTGCTGCAACAGCACCATCGCCTCGACGACTTTTCCATAATTCGCATTTTTATCGCCGCGCACGAGAACAGGTCGTTGTACGGTAGCCGCTTCATCCGACAACTGGCCGGATACAAACGTACTGAGTGCCCGCGCCGTGATGGGTTGATTGGGCTTCGATGAAATATTCAGATAAAAATTGCCTGCCGAATCGACTGTCACAATCAAGGGTGTTTTCTGATCCGGCGGAATCGCTTTGGATGCCGTTTGTGGCAAATCAATTTTGACGCCTTGTGTCAGTAACGGTGTTGTAATCATAAAAATAACGAGCAACACCAGCATGACATCAATAAACGGTACGAGATTGATTTCCGCCATCGGGCGTCTTGATCGCGATTGACGTGAAGCCATTGGATTGATCTGCATGGTATTCTCCGATTAAATCGTCATGGGCGCTGCATTCGCTGCATTCAATGGCACATTGGCATTGTTTAAAGTAGTCTGCACCTGTCTGAATAAAATATTGGAAAATTCTTCCTGAAAAACGTCGAAACGATTCAACATGCGATTGATATCCGTCGTAAACCGATTATAGGCAACCACCGCCGGAATCGCTGCAAACAAACCCATGGCGGTCGCAATGAGCGCTTCTGCAATGCCGGGGGCCACCATCGA
This sequence comes from Gammaproteobacteria bacterium, assembly GCA_035478795.1. GTDB lineage: Bacteria > Pseudomonadota > Gammaproteobacteria > DSM-16500 > DSM-16500 > DATIJJ01. The sequence continues at coordinate 33,312 of DATIJJ010000009.1, forward strand.
AATGGTCGCTTGCTGAACGTGTGCCAGCGTTCGAAACGTCAGCATGATGCCGCACACCGTACCAAAAATACCGACGAATGGACTGGTCGAACCGATGGTCGCAAGGGTTGGCAACTGCACTTCCATTTTATCCTGTTCGCGCATCGTTGCGACATTCATCGCGCGGCGTGCACTCGCCAGAACCGCTTCCGCCGTGATACCGGGTTGCTTGTGCAGTCGTAAAAATTCCTTGAAACCGGCATGAAAAATCGACTCCATCCCTTCCAGATCGGATTTGTGTTTCATGCTGTCTGCGTAGAGTTTTGACAGATCACCCCCGGCCCAGAAAATATCTTCAAATTGCACGGTCGCCGCACGCATTTTTTTTAAATACTGAGAACGCTGCAGGATGTACGTCCATGAGAGAATGGAGGCGCCAATCAGCAAGGCCATGACGAATTTCACCAGAAAGCTGGCATTGATAAAGTAAGTCCATAATGAGGAATCGACTGTCACGATGAGGTTCTCCGTAGTGAATGCTTATCACCAATTTTAGGTTTCAGGGTTTCAATGAGCAAGTGATTTGAGAGACTCTGGCGATAATCGTGTACTATTTGGCGTTCCCCCCTTCCTTTCCTTCCCCCACAAAACGGGGGGAAGGGACCCACAGTAGCAGACTTGATATGATTTGCAGGTAATGTTTTTTTAAAGATAAAAAATCTCGAAAGGTACTTTGAATTGGCTTCCGTGGGTCCCTTCCCCCCGTTTTGTGGGGGAAGGAAAGGAAGGGGGGAACGACTGAGAGGAAATATGTAACTATTTGATTATACAGGAAAATTTAGATATCCAGGGTCGTGGTTTTTGGCTCGTTTTTTGTAACATATTGATTAATAAGGAAATTTTATTTTTTGTCTCTTTGGCGATTCGGGGGGTATTTTCGACTCATTCCGCCTCTTCAAAGAGACTCAGGTTCTTTTGTTGCACTGTTTTTTCCGGCACCGGCAAGCCAAAATGCAGGTACGCCTGGCGCGTTGCCATCCGCCCGCGCGGCGTGCGCATCACAAAACCTTGCTGGATCAGAAACGGTTCAATGACATCTTCAATCGTGCCGCGCTCTTCACTGATCGCTGCCGCCAGACTGTCAATCCCGACCGGCCCGCCTGCGAACCGGTCAATCAGCGCGAGCAATAATTTACGGTCCATCATGTCAAACCCGTGATCATCCACATCCAGTAAATCCAGCGCGCGTTTCACAATCTCTTCTGAAATCACACCATTCGATTTGACATCCGCATAATCCCGCACACGACGCAATAACCGATTCGCAATCCGCGGCGTGCCACGTGAACGGCGGGCCACTTCACTCGCCGCGACCCGATCAAGCGTTGCACCGAGAATGACAGCCGATCGTTCGACAATCTGCGTCAATTCCTCGACGGCATAAAATTCGAGACGCTGCACAATGCCGAAACGATCACGTAAGGGTGAAGTCAAAAGACCCGCGCGCGTCGTGGCACCAATCAGCGTGAAAGGCGGCAAATCCAGTTTGATCGACCGCGCCGCCGGGCCTTCGCCAATCATAATGTCCAGTTGATAATCTTCCATCGCCGGATACAACACTTCTTCAACCACCGGACTCAATCGATGAATTTCATCAATAAATAACACATCGCGCTCTGAAAGATTCGTCAATAACGCAGCCACATCACCCGGACGCTCCAGCACCGGTCCCGATGTCTGTCGCAATCCGACACCCATTTCATTCGCAATAATATTCGCCAGTGTCGTTTTGCCAAGACCCGGTGGACCAAATATCAGAACATGATCGAGTGCCTCGGCACGCGCACGCGCTGCCTCAATAAAAATGGCCATCTGCTCGTGTACGCTCGATTGTCCGATATAATCTTTCAAATATTTCGGGCGAATTGCACGATCTGTCTGTTCAGGCTCAGTTGCTTTTGCCGAGGTCAATTCATTCATATCATTTCCCTTAAAGCTTTTCGAATGATGTCTTCACTGTTTGAGGCACTCTCATCGACCTTACTTACCATCCGGCTCGCTTCCTGGGGTTTATAACCGAGCGAAATCAGGGCTGAAATGGCATCCTGCACGGCCTGATGACGTCCACTTCGGTCAGAAGAAAGCATCGGAGTCAATGTCACTTTCGATTGCGGTTGCAAGACTGCGAGTTTATCACGCATTTCAATGATGAGTCGCTCAGCCGTTTTTTTACCGACACCGGGTAAACGCACGAGACTCGCGGTATCGTTATTCTGAACGCATTGCACAAATTCATCCGGATGAATGCTGGATAAAATCGTCAAGGCAAGACGCGGACCCACCCCATTCACTTTCAACAGGGTGCGAAACAGCTGTCGTTCTTCTTCCGAAAAAAAACCGTACAGATGATGCGCATCTTCACGCACGATAAAATGGATCATCAACGTGACTTCCTGGCCAATCTCCGGCAAGCGATAAAATGTACCCATCGGTGCGTCAATTTCATAACCCACACCCTGCACATCCAGCAATAATTGCGGGGGTTGTTTTTGCAGAATGATGCCACGTAGCTGTCCAATCATGGTGAATGTCCCTGTCAATTAGTCCGGCTGATAATGTCGCCAGCCGGAGGCGCGTTTTTTGGATGTGATGGGCAGTCCGGTTCGCAGCAAACAAAACCGGGTGTGTGCATGACATAAGGCAACGGCCAGCGCATCGGCTGCATCCGCCTGAAGTGTCATCGATACATTCAATAATTTTTTTACCATGTGCTGCACCTGTTTTTTATCCGCCGCACCATAACCCACGACGGATTGTTTCACCTGACGCGCGGAATATTCAGCAACATGCGTACCGAGAGCCACGAGTGCGGCGCCCCGCGCCTGTCCCAGTTTTAATGCAGCGCCCGGATTTTGATGCATGAAAACCTGTTCAATCGCCGCTTCATGCGGTTGATGCAATTGCACGATGGCCTGGATGCCGGTAAAAATTTTTTGTAACCGTTCTGAAATCGTTGAAGACGTCACAGCAAGACAGCCGCTATCGAGATAACGACTTTGATTGTTTTCCCATTGAATCACGCCATAGCCCGTAAAACGTGATCCGGGATCAATGCCGATGATGATTGTCATAGTTTCCCTGACTGTTATAATTCCGAGAGAATAGCCTCCGGAATATCTGCATTGGAATACACTTCCTGCACATCGTCCAGTTCTTCCAGCATATCCGTCAAACGCACCAGCTTTTCAGCCGCTTCCTTATCCGTGACAGAAATAGTCGTTGCTGCCACCATCGAAATCTCTGCCTGCGCCGGCTGACAACCCGCTGCTATCATCGCATCCCGAATGGCTAAAAAACGATCGGGCGAAGTCGTCACTTCAATACTTTTATCTTCATTCACTATCACGTCTTCGGCGTTTTCAACAAGCGCCAGTTCCATGATGCGTTCTTCATTCGCGTCAGGTGCAAAAATCAGTTGGCCCAATTGATTAAATAAATAGGAAACCGAACCATCCGTGCCGAGATTCCCGCCACATTTGGTAAATGCGTGGCGTATTTCACCCACCGTACGGTTACGATTATTGGTCATGCAATCGACCATTAATGCAACCCCGCCTGGACCATACCCTTCATAACGCACTTCTTCCACATCCGCACCTTCAAGCCCGCCCGCGCCACGCTTGATCGCGCGATCAATCACATCCCGGGACATGTTGGCGGAAAAAGCCTTATCCAGTGCCGCACGCAACCTTGGGTTGGAATCGGCATCCGCACCCCCGAGTTTCGCCGAGACGGTCACTTCACGAATCAGTTTGGTATAAAGCTTGCCCTTGACGGCATCCTGTTTTGCCTTGTGACGTTTAATGTTCGCCCATTTGCTATGACCTGCCATATCATCAAACGTCCTGTTCAGTGAGGGTTGTTTTTTTGTTTTCTTCTGTGACTTCCTTACGCACGCGAATGCCCAACTCAATCAATTGCGCCGGATCGACTGTGGAGGGCGCATCGGTCAACGGGCAACTCGCGGTTTGTGTTTTCGGAAAGGCAATCACATCACGAATGGAATCCGAGCCGGTCATCCACATCGCAAGTCTGTCAAGACCGAGCGCAATACCACCGTGTGGCGGACAACCAAATTTAAGCGCCGTCAACAAATGGCCGAATTTCGCCTGCGCATCTTCTTCTGAAATATTCAATGCACGAAAGACCGCCATTTGCATGTCAGATGAATTAATGCGAATGGAACCGCCACCGATTTCCGTGCCATTAATCACCATGTCATAGGCGCGCGCCACGATTTTTTCAGGCTCATGCAACAATTCATCCAGACTTCTGATTTTCGGTGCCGTAAACGGATGATGGCAGGCAGACAACCGCCCTTCGCCTTTTTCAAACATCGGAAAATCAATGACCCACAATGCACGCCAGGCATTTTCAACAAGACCACGATCATGTCCCAGCTTGATACGCAAGGCACCCAGCGCATCATTTACAATTTGCGCCTTGTCTGCACCAAAGAAAATAATATCGCCCACTTTGGCTTTCGTTCGTTCAATAATCGTTTTAACACTTTCTTCCGGTATAAATTTCAAAATCGGTGATTGCAATCCGTCTGCATTGAATTTGATGTACGCGAGACCTTTCGCGCCAAACTGTCCGACATACTGCGTGTAATCATCAATGTCCTTGCGACTTAAATCAGCACCACCCGGTACGTGAAGCGCAACGACACGCCCGTGCGGATCATTCGCGGGCCCGGAAAACACTTTAAATTCCACGTTTTTCATCACATCCTGAATATCAACCAGCTCCAGCGGAATGCGCAAATCCGGTTTATCGGAACCAAATCGGCTCATCGCTTCGGCATAGGTCATGCGCGGAAAAGGATCCGGTAAATCCACATTCAGAATTTCCCTGAACAATCCACGCATCATTTTTTCCATGATGCTCTGGATCTCTTCTTCATTCAGGAAAGACGTTTCCACATCAAGCTGGGTAAATTCCGGTTGGCGATCTGCACGCAAATCTTCATCCCGAAAACAGCGGACAATCTGATAATACCGATCCATGCCCGCCATCATCAGTAATTGCTTGAACACTTGTGGCGATTGCGGCAATGCAAAAAAATGGCCGGGCTTCGTGCGACTCGGCACCAGATAATCACGTGCGCCTTCAGGGGTCGCCTTTGTCAAAACAGGCGTTTCAATGTCCATGAAACCGGCTTCATCCATGTACTTTCGAATGTAGCGCGTAATGTTCGCCCTGACCTTCATTTTGTTTAACATCTCAGGCCTGCGCAAATCCAGATAGCGGTATTTTAACCGCACTTCTTCACCCACTTCATGATAATCACCAATCGGGAAAGGCGTGGGATTGGAGCGATTCAAAATTTTTATTTCAAGACCCTCCACTTCCACTTCCCCGGTTTTTAATTCCGAATTGATCGTGCCATCCGGACGCTTTCGAACACGTCCCCTGACCTGCAATACATATTCATTTCGAACGGATTCTGCCACGCGAAAAGCATCTGCATTGAGCGGTGCAATCACAACCTGCACAATCCCTTCACGGTCGCGCAAATCCAGAAAAATAACGCCACCATGATCACGACGTCGATGTACCCATCCCGAAAGACAGACTTCCTGATCCAGAAAATCTTTTGTCACTTGCCCACAATAATGACTACGCATGCTATTAACCTTTAACTGTTGACGACGGCTGTTGTTGTATTAACCGGTTGAACCACGCCGAGTGAAATCACGAATTTTAATGCCTGGTCCACGCTCATATTGAGCTCAACGGCATCTTTTCGCGGAATCATTAATAAAAAACCGGAGGTCGGATTAGGTGTTGTCGGCACATAAACCGTCAACATCTGTTCCGCCTGAAATCGCTGGCTGATTTCAGGCGCCGCATCCCCGGTTTGAAAGGCAATGGTCCATGATCCGGCGCGCGGATATTCCACTAGAAAAACTTTTCGAAAAGATTGACCACCAGGTGTAAAAAGCGTTTGTGCAATCTGCTTAACACCGAGATAAACCGTGCGCACAATGGGAATGCGTGCAATAACCCGGTCCCCCATCGCGACCAGTTGTCTTCCCAACAAATTGGTCACCAGTAACCCTGTCAAAAAAATCACGAGCAGCGTAATAACAACGCCGATACCCGGAATATGCACGCCAAGCAAGGCATCCGGCTGATAGTGTTTGGGGAGCAGCAACAGGGTGTAACTCAAAATGTCGACCAGAAATTTGATGGCCAGAATGGTGACCCAGACCGGTAACCAGACCAGTAATCCGGAAATAAAATAACGACGCAATAATGACATCATGTTTCACCCTCTTTTCCGGTCGTGGCAGTGGTCGTTGATTTATCCCCGGATGCAGCGCCTTCTGTCTTGCTATCTGTCCCGGAATCACCTGTTGCAGGTTTGTCTTTTGCTTCCGGTTTTCCCTTGTTACGAAAATCCGTCGCATACCAGCCCGTGCCCTTTAATTGAAACCCGGCAGCAGAAATCAGTTTTTTCAGGGAATCCTTTTGACAGGCAGGACAGTGTTTTAAAGGCGCTTCAGCCATTTTTTGCATGATTTCAAGCGTGTGCCCGCAGGCCGTGCACTGGTATTCATAAATTGGCATATCACAGACACCCCATCATTTTTGCCGTATTTTAACAGGAATGGGGAGAAAGGCGAGAGGGAATGACGTTACCCGGCTGCATCCGGCAGGAAACCGTTGGTCTGCATTTCCCACAACCGGGCGAATTGGCCGCCTGAAGCCAGCAAGGCTTCCTGCGTGCCGTCTTCGATGATCTTGCCTTTATGAAAAACGAGAATCCGATCCATATCGGCGAGTGTAGAAAGACGGTGGGCAATGACCATGGTCGTACGGTCCTGCATCACCGTATGCAAACTTTCCTGAATCAATTTTTCAGTGACGGTATCCAGAGACGAGGTCGCTTCATCCAGAATCAAAATGGGCGCGTTTTTCAAAATGGCACGCGCAATGGCAATGCGTTGACGCTGGCCGCCCGACAGTTTTATCCCTCGCTCACCTACCATCGAATCATAGCCCTGTTCCAGTTTATCGATGAATTCTTCACAATGGGCCAGTTTTGCCGCAAGCACCACTTCTTCATCACTCGCCGTTAATCGGCCATAACGAATATTTTCCATCAGGGTACGATGAAAAAGTGTCGGGTCTTGCGGAATCATCGCAATTTGCTCCCGCAGGGAATCCTGAGCCACCTTCGCAATATCCTGACCATCAATTAAAATCTGTCCCGACTGAATATCATAAAATCGCAGAATGAGATTCACGAAAGTCGACTTGCCGGATCCTGAAAAACCCACGAGACCCACTCGCTGTCCGGGTTCAATGACGACATTAAGGTCCCGAAATACGTGGCGTTTTTTCTGATAGGCAAATGTCACCTGCCGGAATTCCACTCGCCCTTCTGTCACGGTCAATCGCGCGGCTTTGGGTGCATCCACAATATCGTGACCCTTGGTAATGAGATTCAGCGCATCGTTAACCGTCCCGAGTTCTCGCGCAAAAACGGACATCTGAAAACTGATAAACCAGATCCAGCCAAGCAGCCAGATCATTTGCATGCCAATCTGGGTAAAATCGCCAATCGTAATAAAACGGTGCGCCCAGTAATACAACATTAAAAAGACCATGCTGAAAATAAAACCGAGTCCGCTCAATCCCAGCACAAAACGATTGATTTCAATCAGCCACATTGCCTTTTTTGCCCGGCGCATTTCTTCACGTTGATAATCCTGCAAATAACTCGCCTCATAGCTGCCACGCGCAAAAATGCGCATGCTGGATACATTACTGAAAATATCGACGATCTTGCCGCTCAGGGTGGATACCGAATCCGAATGTTGTTGCCACAAATAATTACCGCGGTGTAAAAATACAAAAGTGAGGCCCAGATGCAAACAGAGCCATACCAATAAAATACACGCAAAAAACGGTTTAACCATCCACATCATGACCAGCACAATGCAAGAACCTGTCAGGGCGGTTACAAAATTAAAGCAGATAATTTCCATGATGCTTTGGCAACTGGATGGCAAATCGGCGAGTTTTTTCGCGATACTGCCCGCAAAATGATTGGAAAAATATTCATGCGAATGGGCTTTCACATAATCAAATACTGTTTTTCGGATGTTCGCACGAAAAGCGGGAAACGTATAAATTTGTATGACGCCCTGAATACGCAAACAAATTTCCGTGACAATCCAGAATGCCATCAGGAGAGCAAGAAGACCCGCCACTGCCGAATAAATATCTGCCGGTTTGCCATGAAAATGCTGGACTGCATTCACGATGAGTTTTAAAAAATAGGGGAAAAAAGCATCATTGGCCGCCCAGATAGCGGTGATGGACGTCATTCCCAAAAAACCGGGAAGCTGACGTTTCAGAAAATAAAAAATAAACGGGAAAGCCGTTTTGGGTAAATTATTCCTGGATAAATTCATAAAAACACCTGTGACTCCGCTCACGTCGTGCAGCCTTGCTTACGTCGTCCCGCGGCTTGTCCGCGGGATCCAGGCAAGATGTT
>DATIJJ010000010.1:0-13574 GCA_035478795.1 Gammaproteobacteria bacterium
CCATAACGTTCCATGACAGAATTGAATAACGCTTCCGCAATCAGCAATCGCTCATCACCCGTCGATACCAGCACATAATCCGTGCGTGGATTCAGTGCCACACCCTGATTGGCAGGCAACGTCCAGGGCGTTGTCGTCCAGATCGGAATCGAAATCGGCCCGTGACTTTTTTCCACTTTGTTAAACCGCGCGAGAAATGCTTCTTCATCAATAACCTTAAATCGCACATCGATAGCATCGGATGTTTTATCTGCATATTCCACTTCCGCCTCAGCAAGGGCGGATGCACAATCCAGACACCAGTAAACCGGGTTAAACCCTTTTTTCACATGCCCGTTTTTGATGATTTTCGAAAGGGCGCGAATCGTATCTGCTTCATACTGAAAATCCATGGTCGCATACGAATGGTCCCAGTCACCGAGCAAACCGAGGCGCTTAAATTCCTCCCGCTGAATAGTGATCTGACTCGCCGCATACTCGCGACAGGCTTTCCGAAATTCAGCAGGCGTCACCTTGTGACCCGCCTTGCCAATTTTTTTCTCGACACGCAATTCAATCGGTAATCCATGACAATCCCAGCCCGGCACATAAGGCGCATTCATGCCGGACAGCGTTTTGGATTTAATCACAATATCTTTTAATGTTTTATTGACCGCATGACCGATGTGCGTGTGACCATTCGCATAAGGCGGGCCATCATGCATGATGAAAGTCGGATAATCCCGCGTTTTTTCCCGGATTTTTTGATATAAATTTAACGCGTTCCATTTTTTTAAAATGTCCGGTTCGCGAGTGGCAAGATTCGCCTTCATCGGAAAATCCGTCTTCGGTAAATTCAGTGTATTTTTATAATCACTCATTACAATTCCCCACGTTCTTCAAAATAACGACGCGCAACAATCGCATCCTTACCAATTTGTTCGATCAAACTGTCAAGATCCGGAAACCGTTTTTCATCGCGTATTTTTTCACAAAATTCCACACACACCTTACGACCATAAATGTCTTTCGCAAAATCAAACAAGTGTACTTCGAGGAGACTTCGCGTGCCACCGATTGTTGGACGAATGCCGACATTGGCAACACCTGGCAACCCTTTTTCAGAAATACCCTGCAGACGAACACTGTAAACACCCGTAACCGGTGTTCTTGCCCGGTGCAAATAAATATTGGCGGTTGGAAATCCCATCTGCCGCCCACGCTGATCCCCATACACGACACGGCCTTGCAAGGTGTAGGGACGCCCGAGTAATGCGTTCACCCGTTCATGTTCCGATGCAGCCAGTGCCTCTCGAACCGCTGTACTGCTGACCCGCGTGCCATTTAATTCAATCGTCGGCATGCGTTCTACTGCGATATTGTGTTGCTTTAAAAATGCAAAATCACCTTGCCGTCCACGTCCAAAATGAAAATCATCGCCGATGATCACCTGCCGCGCCTCTACACTTTCCTTTAAAATAAATTCCACAAATTGTTCGGCCGTCAAATTCGAAAAGGCCTGATTAAAACGAATCACCCAGATCGCATCGATCCCCTGTTTTGCCAGCCAATAGCATTTTTCCCGAAAGCGCGTCAAACGCGGTGCAGGGGTTTCGCGTGCAAAAAATTCAAACGGTTGCGGTTCAAATAAAATAGCGAGCGATGTCGTGTTGTACGCCTCTGCTTTTTCTACGGTTTTTTTTAAGAGAGCCTGATGGCCAATGTGCACGCCATCAAAATTACCCATCGTGACCACGCTGCCTTTGGGAACCCTGCCTCTGTTTACCAACCCGCGAATCACTGAAACCATCACCATTCCTTACAGCAAAATCGTCAAAAGAATGCTATATTAATACGATAATGAACGAGGTTCATCATTTATGTCCGTACTGAAGCCCTTTTCCACCAAAGACATATTGCTCTATCTGGCGGGCGCGTTTTTTGGTGCAAAAAAACCGCTGAATGCCACGATCGCTGAAATAACCATTTTCTATGCGAAATTCGGCCAGCAAAACGATCAATGGGATGCGCTCCTTGACAGCAATAAATCCATTGAAATCCCGGTCAGGGATTTGCTCGATAAACTGAGTACAGCAACCACCCCGCTCGCCAAAACAGCTTTCACCGAGCTGTCTGCCAAAGCCACGACCGAGCTGAAAAAAAGCAATGATCTTGAAAACACGGCCGATCGCATCCAGACAACCGGCAAGAAAGAGCAGAACCTCGCCATGGCCAGCCTGAAAACCGTCTGGCGCGCAAAAAATACCGACAAGCAGGAACATGCCGTCGAACTCAAAAAAGCAGAGGCCCTCTGTACGACCTCAGCGAATGCGCTGAAAACCCAGATCGACAATCGTGCGTCATTAAATTTGGAACTGGGTGATATTGCCTATCGCACGTACCTTGCCTTGCCCAACAAAAATGACCTGCCTCGCTCGGCTGACACACCCACCATGCGTCAACGGTTAGTAGGTGGTTCATCATCAGCGGGGGGCGGTTAGCGTTTGGCGCTCCGGAATCAATAAATCCCGCACCCTGACACCCGCCAGCCACAAGCCGGCGAAATAAAGTATCATGCCAGCGATCAGCAATCCGCTTAAATGCAGCACTCGCCATGCCACACTTTGCACGACCCACTCATCCGTACTGCCAGATGCAATCCACAAAAAAACCGCGAGAATAACGTTCGCGAACAATAAACGAAAACCAAAATAACCCCAGCCATCACGCGGTGTATAAATCGCTTTTTTACGTAAAAAATAAAATAACAATCCGCCATTCAACATCGCTGATAATGAAGTCGCGAGCGCTATCCCTGCGTGTTTCAATGGCCAGATCAAAATAACGTTAAACACCATATTGGCAATCATCGCAACCACGCCAATACGAACCGGTGTGCGTAAATCCTGCTTCGCATAAAATCCGGCCGCGAGAATTTTAATTAACATAAACGGTGCAATGCCTAATGCAAACATCGATAAACTTTTTCGGGCCATCATGACCGCATACGCATCAAAATGCCCGTGCTGTAACAAGGTACTGAATAACGGTCCGGAAATCACAGCAAACACCACCGCCGCAGGCAACCCGACGAGCAGTACCAGACGCAATGCCCAATCGAGTGTATCCGAAAAATCACGCGCGGATTGGGAGGCGTGATGACGGGACAAATGCGGCAAAATCACGGTGGAAATCGCAACGCCAATCACGCCGAGTGGAAATTCCATTAACCGATCCGAAAAATACAACCACGACACACTGCCGATTATCAGGAAAGAAGCGAACAATGTATCGAGTAATAAATTCACCTGCGATACTGACACACCAAATAAAGCCGGAACCATGAGTTTCAACACACGCATGACACCGGGATCACGAAAACGAATGGTCGGTTTTGGCAACAGTAATAATCGTCGTAAAAAAGGAAATTGAAAAAAAAGTTGCACGATGCCTGCAATTAAAACACCCCATGCAAGACCGATAATGGGAATATGCAACCGCGGCGCGAGCCAGAAAGCAGCTGCAATCATGCAAATATTTAAAAAAACCGGCGTGAAGGCCGCGACCCAAAATCGGCTGTAGGTATTTAAAATCGCACCGGCAAAAGCCGTCAGTGAAATAAACAGCAAATACGGAAACGTGATGCGTAACATCAACACAGCCATGTCAAACCGCGGACCGTGCGTTTCAAACCCCGGTGCGAAAACGCGGATGATCAAAGGGGCGAATATCACACCAAAGATCGTGACGCAGACCAGAATAAAACCGAGCGTGCCGGCAACGGCATTGATGAATTGATTCACTTCCGCATGCGAGCGGTTTTTTTGGTATTCCGACAAAATGGGAACGAACGCCTGGGAAAAAGAGCCTTCTGCAAAGAGACGACGCAAGAGATTCGGAATACGAAATGCGACGGAAAAGGCATCGAATGCAGCACCCGCGCCAAACAATTGCGCTGTCACCATATCGCGCAAAAACCCGAGGACCCGGGAGACCAGGGTCATACCGGCAACAACGGAGGTGGATTTCATCAGACTTTTGCTCATGCGGCGTATCCTACCATATTCGTGAAAGGGATAAATATGAATCTGATAAAATTGACAAGCCGGCCAAAAGCCGGCAATATGAGCGCCTTTATTTTTGGTAGTGAAATGTTCCTGGAGGAATACCTTGGCTAATATTAAATCCGCGAAAAAACGCGCCCGTCAGTCGGAAAAACACCGTCAGCATAATGCAAGTTTACGTTCGATGGTTCGAACCTACATTAAAAAAGTGGTTTCTGCAGTCGCTTCAGGCGATCAGAAACTGGCGCAAGAATCGATGAAAGCCGCCCAGCCAGTGATTGATCGCATGGCCAGCAAGGGTTTGATTCATAAAAATAAAGCCGCCCGTCATAAGAGCCGCCTTGTGGCCAGTATTAAAAAGATGACAGCGGGTGCAGCAACTGCGACGAAGGCGAAGACAAGCCGCGCGAAGGCTGTGTAGTAATCGAAATTGGCGTTCTCAACCGAAGCGTCATCAACCATGTTGAGTTATGGTTATTTGAAACCTCAATCGAAGCGTCATCCTGAGGCATCTTCTCGCCGAAGGATCATCTGCTATTTCCAAAGACTTTTTTGCGAGAACTTGTAAATAGCAGCGGATCCTTCGGCGAGAAGATGCCTCAGGATGACGCTTCGATTGAGGCCTGATTTATGTAACAACGCCAAAAAACCTTTAAATTGGGTAAATCGGCCAAAAATAAAATTGTTAGTATATTCAATAAATTACAGATTTACCGGGCAAAACACGTGGTCGGAAATTAAAAATTTCTCTGTATAATCATATAGTTACAGACTTATCTTCAGTCGAAATATCGAGATTTCCCTGTGTAATCATTAAGTTAAGATGTTTTTTGCGGGTTGCTGCATTGTGCTGCATTGCTGCGTAAATCGGCCTTGACCGAAGCGAAACCCCCTTATCAAAGGGGGTCGACGAGTGTTCTTTACGAGGCGGGGGGATTTTTATCTACTCGAAAAAAAATCCCCCCGCCGCACAAAGAACGTGCGTCGACCCCCTTTGATAAGGGGGTCTCGCTTCGGTCAAGGCCTGATTGACACAACACGCCCAATTTAACTGTCTTTTCCAGCCACCTGCGCTTCTTCCAGATACCGCATCGCCTCCTGCACCAGCCCATCCGTGCCTTTATGACTGACACCCGATATTTTGAAAACCTTACCCGTCCAGCCCAATCGCTTCACAATCTCTTCACACCACGCGTCAACTTCATCCTCCGGCAAGAGATCAATCTTGTTCAACACCAGCCAGCGTTCTTTCTCAAATAATTCCGGATTGAACTTCCGTAACTCATCACTGATTGCCTGAACGACCCGAACCGGATCCGCCCCATCCGGCGGTGCAATATCAACCAGATGAAACAATAACCGCGTACGCATGACATGTTTTAAAAAACGAATACCCAGACCCGCCCCTTCTGCCGCGCCTTCAATGAGCCCTGGAATATCCGCCACCACAAAACTGCGATGGGCTGAAACCCGCACGACACCGAGATTCGGATGCAAGGTCGTAAAGGGATAATCCGCCACTTTCGGGCGCGCGGCTGAAATCGCATGAATCAGCGTCGATTTGCCCGCATTCGGCATTCCGACCAGCCCCACATCCGCCAGCACTTTCAACTCCAGACGCAAATGCCGCCTTTCACCCGCCTGCCCTGGAACCGTCCGGCGCGGCGCCCGATTGACGCTGCTTTTAAACCGTGCATTGCCAATCCCGTGTGCCCCGCCTTTGGCCACACAGGCTTTCTCCCCATGCGCCGTCAAATCCGCAATCACCTCATCGGTATCTTCGTCATAAATCAGCGTGCCGACCGGAACACGCAGGGTTAAATCATCCCCCGCCCGACCCGAACATTCCCGACCCCGGCCTTTTTCCCCATTTTTCGCCTGAAAGGCTTTGGTGTAGCGATAATCTACCAGCGTATTAATGCCTTCATCCGCCAGCAAAAAAATACTGCCGCCATCCCCGCCATCGCCGCCATCCGGGCCCCCGTTCGGCATAAATTTAAGTCGCAAAAAACTGCAGCTGCCATTTCCACCATCCCCTGCAGTGACCTTGATTCTTGCTTCATCAATAAATTTCATACGACGTCCAGATAAAAAAAAGCCTCATTTTCATGAGGCTTTTGAGATTAAAATCGGCTTGTTGGGTCAAGCGGCTGTTTCTGCATCCACCTGAAGGGGTTCAAGGCTAACACATTGTTTCTTCAATGGACCCTTGAAACCAAACACCACCTTGCCCGCCACCAGCGCATACAGGGTATGGTCGCGGCCCATCCCGACATGACGTCCTGGATGAAATTTCGTTCCGCGCTGACGCACAATGATTTCACCCGGATTCACGATCTGGCCACTGTAACGTTTCACACCTAAATACTTGGGATTTGAGTCGCGACCGTTACGCGTACTACCACCCGCTTTCTTATGAGCCATTGCACTATCCTCTTTAAACCTGCCAAATTAAGCTATTTTGGTAATTTTGATTTCCGTGTAGTCCTGTCGATGTCCCATCTGTTTGCGATGGTGCTTGCGACGTTTGAACTTCACGATATGAATTTTTTTATGACGGCCATGCGACACGATGGAAGCGGCCACCTTGCTATCCAGAAAAGGCTTGCCGACCTTGATATCATCGCCATTCACCCGCATTAAAACCTTATCCAGATCAATGGTTGAACCCACGTCAACGGCCATTTTTGCCACTTTCAGCGTTTGCCCTTCCGTGACACGAAATTGCTGTCCACCACTGATAATCACTGCATACATGTTGTATCACTCCAATTCCCGGGGATTATTATGATTCTGAAAAGAGTGCGATTATAGGCTTAAGGATAACCGAGCGCAAGGGCTCGCATTAAATAAAAAAGAAGTCCAGGGGCCGGTTGACACATGGCCACTCTCGCCACTAGCATGCGTGTTTATTCCTGATGTTAGCAAGAGAGAATCGGCCAGACATGCCATTGGAATCCATACGTTCACTTGTACAAATCGATCTGGATGCGACAGATGCCTTTATCTGTACCGAACTCTCGTCCGATATTCCACTCATTAACCAGCTCGTTCAATATGTTTTGACCTGTGGCGGCAAGCGAATCCGTCCTCTGGTCGTGTTATTAACGGCGCGGGCATTTGATCACAGAAACCGGCAACATATTGATCTCGCGGCTGCGATTGAACTGATTCATACGGCGACTTTATTGCATGATGATGTCGTTGACAGTTCGACCTTACGACGCGGCAATAAAACAGCGAATAACATCTGGGGCAATGAAGCGAGTGTGCTGGTTGGGGATTTTCTGTATTCCCGCGCGTTTCAGCTGATTGTGCAATTGAAAAATTTCGAGATCATGGATATTTTTGCAAGCGCCACCAATTTGATTGCAGAAGGCGAAGTGATGCAACTCATTAACTGCAATGATCCTGACACAACAGAACAGGCGTATTTTGATGTGATTTCGCGAAAAACGGCGAAATTATTTGAAGTGGCTTCCCAAACGGGTACAGCGTTATGCGAGTATGATGCGACGCACATGGCGGCGATGCAGCGTTATGGTCTTTCGCTTGGGACAGCGTTTCAATTGATTGATGATGCGCTGGATTACAGTGCTTCTTCGGTTGAGATGGGAAAAAATCGGGGTGATGATCTGGCGGAAGGCAAGCCGACGTTACCCCTGATTCATGCCATGAAGCGGGGAACAAAGGCCGAGATCAAACTCATTCGTCAGGCGATTCAAAAAGGTTCCACAAAAAATATCGATTCCATTCTTGCAATCATTGAATCTACCGGCGCCATCGAGTACACTCTGCACGCTGCAAAACAGCAGATACGAGAAGCCACGAACAGTCTCAATCATATTCCCGAATCGCCCTATCGACAGGCGTTGCATGATCTGGCTGAATTTGTGGTGGCAAGAAATTACTAGCAAGACGGGGTGTAGCTCAGCCTGGTAGAGCACTGCCTTCGGGAGGCAGGGGCCGCATGTTCGAATCATGTCACCCCGATTAGTTAATCCGGTCAAACGACGTTTTAGCCATTACCAACTTCACCATCGCCATCAGTGCGTGCAATTTTTTCACATACCGAACTCTTCGAACCATCAGCCACCCGCTCGCCCTCATCGGTCTGAATATACCATTTCTGTAGTTACAATAATGTAGTTACATTTTCTGATGTAATCTGCTATCGTAACAAGGAGCAATGAATTGTAGAGGAAAATGACAATGACGAAGAAACCATCCGCATCATCTCGGCAAGGGCTGCGACGCCGGGTGAAATCAGGCAATATTATGCCCACCAAAAAAATGACAAACGAACTCAAGTCAATTAAAAAGCGTGCGATCAATCTGACTGATAAAAATGCTCCGGAAATAACAGACTGGAAAAAGGCTGTCACCGGAAAATTTTACCGCCCTGTCAAAAAACAGATAACAGTGAGAATTGATGCTGATGTTTTGGCATGGTTCAGATTAACTGCGGAAAAATATCAGACATTAATTAACACAGCGTGCAGGGAGTACATGACACATCACAAAGTATCACGGAAAAAAACAAAGCAAAAGAGAGCATCGTTTTAAATGATGGATAATAGATTTTATCGTTACGAATTGACCATCAAAAATATCCACGCGCTGTTTTATCCAATGTGCATTGTCGAGACCACACCAAACCCAAAATAATTTCTATAAGGAAATGGGGTCAAGTCTGGACAATTGACATATTCAGCATTTTTTACGGATGATATCAAGATCGCGTTTTAAATTTTTTTCCAGTTTAATTTTGTCTTGCATACGTTTTGATAGAAGAAAAATATATTTTTATGATTTGTTAATTGTCCAGACTTGACCCCGCTCTTCCCCACGATAAAATTTCTTGACTCTGCTTACGTCGTCCCGCGGCTTGTCCGAGGGATCCAGAGTTTTTAATTTAGATGACGTAATTTGCGTGATCACATCACTGCCTGACTGGATCCCGCGGACAAGCCGCGGGACGACGTAAGCAGAACCATCTGAAATTTCCAATTCATATCAAGGTTGCTACCAATCATAATCTGCTCTGACGACGATTAGCCAAAACGGGAATCGGTTTGTCATTTCTTTTTGTCGGTAAAGAGTGCGGAGAGATGACAGCAGATGTATAAAATAATCCGCAGTTAATTGCAGTCAGCTTTCGATTCAATTCGTCTCTATTAGAAATATTTTTCATTTCGGAAAGTATATTATCTGTTGTCTTTTTAATTAATGATCTGCAATATGACAATTGCCGATCTGACAAAACTTTCTTGTCACCGGGTGTGTCATGACCATGCGTCTTTTGTGATGATCTATCTTTTAATAATGGGAGAGCCCCGGTCAGTATTGCGTTGGCTTCTTCCTCTCTATCTTTCATTAATTTCGCCAACCGGTCCTGGACAGCTTTGGAATGCTCAATCACCACCTTAAAAAAAGAATTTGTCATAACCGGATTCAGGTTTTTCACCTGGGACTGTGATCTTACGTGATCCAATATTTTTTGTTCGGCCTCGGGCACATAGACAGGCAGATGATTGAGGAATTTAATGAGCCCAATGATTTGAACAATTCTAACTCTGAATTCCAGATTGGATGTGATCGTCTCGTTTGCCAGCAACTCCATGATTTCTTTTTCTTTTGCTGGTAAATCCATCTTCAACCCCACATAAAGACAGCGATACAATTGTTTCATTTCATCTGATAATGCCATTACAATGCCCCCTGATTATTGGGGCTGATTGTACTCATCGCGAGAGATCACAGCAAGATCGGGCTTAACCTTCATTTTGAAACCGCGCACTTCGCAACGATTTATTTTTTGCATGCAATTTCTTTTTCGACAACCGACGCTCGGTGGACGCTTTTGTCGGCCGGGTTTTTTTGCGTTTTTTAACAGGCGTTGAAGCACGATGGATGAGCACCAGCAAACGATCCAGCGCATCCTGCTTATTGCGTTCCTGAGTACGATAGCGACCGGCTTTAATGATAATGTCACCCTGCGACGTCAGTTTTCGACCCATCAGAATCACTAATCGATCACGCACGTTTTCAGGAAGCGACGAAGACGCAGGATTAAATCGCAGTTGCACTGCACTCGCCACTTTATTGACATTTTGACCGCCAGGCCCTCGCGCACGAATAAAGGTAAATTCAATGTCAGATGGATTTAACCAGTCTTCTATTTTGGATGTGTTCATTTGCTTTTGCCTCCAAAACATTAAGCGCTCTCCCCCGTGCGGATGTCTACCGAAAAAAATGGGGAATGTTAACATTTGATCGTCACAAATCATTCGTGTATAATTATTGCTCATTAAACAGATAAGAACAGGTAACCAATATGTCGAACACGCGATCCATCCCATACAGAATAGTAGCGAATCCAGCCGAAGCTTTTGTAGATGATTTTTTTGCAGCGTATGTTGATCGACCACCTGCAACAGAAGTGCCAACAGATGACACACCTGCGCCCAAAAAAGCCAAACGTCGGTCTACCGCAGTATCTGAACCTGGAAGCATAAAGGCATATCTGGCTCGTTTATCTCAGTTACGAGAAGAAGAAAAAACCGGTAACAAAAAACGTAAGGAATTATCAAGCAAATACGCTACTTATGATAATGTCTGGGTATTCGTACATGACCAGCAAAAAGAACTGACGCCTGATGAGGTAGAGCGTGTTATACCCATAGGAAACCCGCAGAAAAACGAATCCTATAGCAAAACCGCAGGTTCTCTGATAATAAATGGTGTTCCCCATGCAGTTGCCACAATAGGTTTTTTAAGAAGACCTGAAAACAACTCTGCACAACAACACAGAAGACCCAATCAACCCACCCTGAATACTGCCCCGGCTCTCGCGTCCTTTGGGGTTTTCCAACAACCGCCATTGCCGCGACAATTTCCAGCCTCTTTCCCTGTTTTGTCAGAGCACTACACCAGCCCGGCACCCCTCTCTCAACCGGTTTTTTCATTTAACAGATAAGCCTGTTTTATCATGGGGATGTATATTTTGTGTACAATCTTAATACTCCCTTAATATTTTCCGCGTACTATTGAACAACTTAATTCAATCAGACAGATAACCCATAAACGAGGTTTTACACAATGAGCGGATCACGAGCTAACCACACTTCGACGATGCAGGAACTCGAAGACACTCTGGATGCTGACTATGAGTACGGCATGGGTATTCTCAAAAGCGCGAATCCTCATCACCCGGCAATAACTATCTTGGAACGGGCGTATCAGACTGCCAGGGCTCCTGGTCGTAAAAATATTGAAACAATGTCCGAAGTGCGCAAGATAGCAGATATAGCAAAGCGATTTGTTGCAAGTGAACTGCCAGAACCTTCCGCACCGGTAGGGGATTCAGATTCCGACGAGGAAGAAAAAGCAATCAAAGCAGTAAATGCTCTAAGTAGATACCGACAAATAATGGCAGAAGAAAAAGAAACATTGCAGGCTATAAAAAATTCTATAGATGCACTTTACGCAGCCCATGTAGATCAAATCAAAACACTCTATCAAAAAACGGCTCAATCTATGATGACCGATTGCGTGTATTACCATAAATGCTTACCCCGCAATCACTCTGACTGTTTAATCGATCCGAGAGGCGAGCTAAAAACACAATACGACAAGACTACTCAAGCATTAAAGAGCGTGCATGACAAAGTACGTATGACGCCTGACTCTGAAGCAGATCAAAAAATGTCAACAATATCCGGGAAGTTTACCGATTTTGTTATCAAACAACAAAAAATAGTAGAAGATGGCCTTCAAAGATCCATCGCAGACCGCGAAAGAGTTATAAGAGATAACATTACGACTCTGAAACACCTTGAACTTGCAATGAGAATGATAGATCCAGATAGAAACGAGATTGACAGAACAAAAAAACTCAACGATCTTCTTCAAAAAAAAATAACCACCCGAAACGATTTAAAAGAACTGACTGATTACATGGAAACACTCAAGACGCTTGTAAAAAAACGCGAAACAGAGGAAGCAAGACCTGCTCTGGAAAAAATTGAAGAATTAAGAAAAGAAGCTGACACGCTCATCCACTCAGATGATTATACACACTACTATAGGCGAAAAATCGGTTTTCTGCTTTCCGCGATCGAAAAAGAACTGGATGAAAAATATAAAAACGCTCTGCGAACCATGGACCCAAATATACTAGCTACTTTTATTGTTCGTGAAAGTACATTTATTAAGGAATGCCTGGATGCGTCTATTCAAAAACGCAAAACAGAAGCAGAAGGTCATCTTTCCACATTACGAGAAATTTCACTCATCCCTGTTTCTGAACAAGTAAGTAAAGCAGGATTGGAACAAAAATGCAGCCATATAAAATGCAGAGCAGATTTACCCATCCTTGAGGACTACAATAAAAAACTGATAAATCACATTGTCGGAGTTCGTGCACTGGCTTCTGAGACCAGAGAAAAAGCTGCACAAAAGGGTTATGGAAGGATTCTGGATGCAAGAAATGGTATAACGCCTGATATGCGTGATGCGGCTAAAGATAAACCTGAAGACGCATTTCAAGATAGAAACCAATGCCTGAACCATGAAACATGCGAACGCTATCGTAAAATCATGGAAGAAAAAATCGCGCTGGATAAGAAAAATGATTCAGCACAACACACTTATCAATATGTTGAAAATTGCTTGCCGTTGTCATTGAAAAAAGAAATGCTTGAGAAAAAATCAAACGAGCTATTTACAGTTTTAATGACTTATATCAGCTTCGTCGAGCAGGAGAGGAGTAAATATCGACATCACCACTTTATTACACAAAGAGGCATTGGCATTAAAGAACTTGAACAATATACTCAAAAACTGCAAATATTTCTGGAAGCAAAGAAACTCGTTTGGCAACAGAAAGTCAAAAGCAGAGACTTCCATCGCGACCATGAAAGAAATACACCAATTGTCCAGCTTGAACAACTTGATTTCACGAAAGCCTCCATAAAAGAAATTCATGATGTACTGACATTATTGCAGCAGGAAGCAGCAGAAATGGATCGGGCTGATCAGGAAAGACACCGCGAAAGAAAACGCGTTATTAAAGAATTCGAAGACAATCAATTTGCAAAGTGGATAACAGAACTGTATGCCATAATTGCTGAAATAAAAGAAGATTCCACTATTTATATTGAAGTTTATACTGAAGCTATGAACATTACAAAGGATCTTAACGACCCGAACTTCAAAACCCGAGAACTCTCGGCCACCGGGTTGGAAAAGTATTTTACAGACTACACTAAAGATAAACTTAATCCTTTTCTGATCAAAGCGAAACAAGCTCAGGCTGCGGCATTACTTCAACGCACAGGAGCGGCTGCTGCCGACTTCCAGGAGAAACTGAATAGACTGAATGAATTCATTACTCCAAATCCGAATCCAGACTTTTATCAGGATAATATTAAACGACTGGATGATTTGATTGGGGAAATAAAACAGGCTATGGCTGCAGAAGAATCCAGATTAAAAGAAAAAGTGAAAGCTGCCGAGAGAGCCCTGATG
>DATIJJ010000011.1:0-2667 GCA_035478795.1 Gammaproteobacteria bacterium
GGGACCCAAATTAACTGTTTCCCTCCTTTTCCGCTCAAAGGATAACACCACACTTGTAGAGCAGCCTGAAGGTGACAAGCTGTTTGCTGGACGCAATCGCCTTGGTGAAAACAGTACCATTTTTAACTCATATAAGATCTGCTGATCAGAACCGGTTTTTTCATTTAACAGATAAGCCTGTTTTATCATGGGGATGTATATTTTGTGTACAATCTTAATACTCCCTTAATATTTTCCGCGTACTATTGAACAACTGAATTCAATCAGACAGATAACTCAGAAACGAGGTTTTACACAATGAGCGGATCACGAACTAACCACACCCCGACGATCGAGGAACTTCAAGCAACCCTTTTTCAAGACTATAGACGCGCAATAACGATTTTCTATAAACCGGGAAATATTCACCCGAGAATGGCTGAATTGAACAGGGCGTATGAGGCTGCCACAGGCCAAGGTCATAAAAATCTTGAAATAATGTCCAGAGTGCGCGAGATAGCAGATGAGGCAGAGCAAGGTCTTATAGCAGGTGAGGATAATCTGCCGGAACCTTCCGCACCGGCATGGGTACCGAAACCTTCTGCACCAGAACAAAAATATGTTCCTGATTTTGAGGAGCAAGAAGCAATTCATTTAGTCTATGCCGCAATAGCAAGCGAAGAAGAATTCCTGCGTCATGCAGAACAAAAAGAAACAGCACAGGCTACGCAATTTTCTATAAGTCAGCTTTACACAACCCATGTAGATAAAATAACGCAACACTATACTACTGCTCTAACTATGATGGATTCAGACGATTACAAGTATTATCGTGACGGTTTACCCCGCAGCAACCCTGACCGTTTAGACAAACCAACAGACGAACTGGAAAAACAATTTCGCGAGACGACTGAAGCACTAAAAAGCGTGCGCGATAAAGCACGTATTACACCTGACTCTGAAGCAAATAAAAAAATGTCAACAATTTCCGGGAAGTTTACCGATTTTGTTATCAGACAGCAAAAAATAGTAGAGAAAGGCTTGAAGCAATCCATCATAGACCGCGAAACAGTTATAAAAAATAAAATTACGGCTCTAAAACAACTTGAAGTTGCAATGGGAATGATAGATGCAGATAAAAACGAGCTCGAAAGAACAAATAAACTCACCAATCTTCTTCTCAAAAAAATAACCGCTCGAAGTGATTTGAAAGAACTGACTGATTACATGAATGAACTCAAGGCGCTTGTAATACAAAGCGAAGCTGAAGAAAAAAGACCTGTTCTGGAAAAAATCGAAGAATTAAGAAAAGAAGCTGACACGCTCATCCACTCAGATGATTATAAACACTACTATAGAAAAAATGTCAGTTGGTTTCTTATCACGATTGAAACCACACTGCTTTCAAGATATCAGGAAGATCTGGAGAATCAGAATCTCACCATGCTTACTCATTTTATTACTGATGAAACCGGTTTTCTCAAGCAGTGGCTGGGTAAGGATATTCAAGAACGCAAAAAAGAAGCAGAAAAACTTATTGCCGAATTGCAAGATCTTGAACTTGAAACGCCTGAAATACCCCATGAAACAACGCTCAATAATAAATGTGCTGCGGTAACTTCCAGAGAAAAATTAAAAACGCTTGATAGCTACAACAGTGATTTAAAAGAGCTGATTGATCGACATCAGGCAGCCGCTCCAAAGCATCTTGCCTATTTACAACTCAAAGCTCTTGCGTTGATTGGCAATCAAAATGAACTCGGTCCTAAAATACGTAACGATCTCATTGAACAGCTCGAAACCGTTATCGCAGCAGATTCAAGAAAGAACTCATCAAAACAAACTTACCAATTTGTTAAAAATGAACTGCCACGGTTATTGAAAGAAAAACTTCTCCGAAAAAAAATAGATGACACATTCAATCTTCTCCAAATGCATCTTTCTGTCGAAGAAAGAAGTCGATATAATTCGTATCACACTACATTCAGCTCGACTGTTGAACAGCTTGAAGAATATCTTAAAAAACTGGAACCATTTCTGGAAGCAAAGAAAATTGTTTGGAAACAGCAAAACAAAGGCAGAGACTTCAAACGCCAATACGAAATAGATACCCCGATTGTTCAGCTTAAACAGCTTGATTTAACGAAAAATTCCTCAGAAGATATTCAAGCTGTCCTGACATTATTGCAGCAGGAAGCAGCAGAAATGGATCGGTTTGATCAGGAAAGAGAACGCGTCATTAATAATTTCAATAAAAATCAACTTGCCAGGTGGAAAGCACAAATGCAAGCGATAATAGCTGAAATAAAAGAAGGTTATGCTATTCATACTGAAGCTGAAACCATCATAAACCGTCTTAACAGCACAGGCATCGTAATCCGGGAATTTTCAGCCGCCCAGTTGGAAAAGCATTTTGAAAACTACACTAAAACTGAACTTCATCCTCTTCTAATGAGAGCGAAACAAGCTCAGGCTGCTGCATTACTTCAACGTACAGGAGAGGCTGCTACCGACTTCCAGGAGAAACTGAATAGACTGAATGCATTTATTACTCCAAATCCGAATCCAGACTTTTATCAGGATAATATTAAACGACTGGATGATTTGATTGGGGAAATAAAACAGGCTATGGCTGCAGAAGAATCCAGATTAAAAGAAAAAGTGAAAGCTGCCGAGAGAGCCCTGATG
>DATIJJ010000012.1:0-38548 GCA_035478795.1 Gammaproteobacteria bacterium
CCTTTCCTTCCCCCACAAAACGGGGGGAAGGGACCCACGGTAGCTGAGCCAGGATATTTTTTCAGTTCTTTTATCTTTGAAATTTTATCAAAATATTTTTTCAGTTTTTTGTCTTTATAAATTTACCTGATAAATTTACCTGATAAATTTACCTGATAAATTTACCTGCAAATGATGTCATATCTGCTACCATGGGTCCCTTCCCCCCGTTTTGTGGGGGAAGGAAAGGATGGGGGGAACGTCTATTAGCACACGATCCAGGATTTGTGACACTCCCTCACGGTCGCGGCTCGGATTTATTGCGATAAAAAAATAATGCTATTGAAAAATACGCTGACAGCGTTTTCCTTAAGTCTGTCTTAATATTCGCTGACTATACTCCCGAGCTATTATTTTCAATTAATGGCGCGAGGAATCCATGGCTTTTGCCTTTTACATTCAAACAGATGAAACCATAAAATCACTGAGTCAGAACCACCACAAAGCCCGACTGTGGCGCATACTGAAGACCTGGGAACCGATTGCCAATTTTCCGGATCATGAAAGAAGTATCAGCATTTCGTTTGTCGACGATCAGCCTGATTACTCAATAAAAGTAATGATTCCCTTTCTTGGTCCGCCTGGTGAAGAGACAGATGTAGATGCAGAAGGTCATATCCATAGAACATTTGGTATTGACCTGCAGATGTTTGGCTACATTTTAGCGTCTCCCTTATTGAAGGAAGACAAACATAGCGTTCCTGCTCCTGGCGTTAATCGCGCCTTTTATCGCTATAACCTGGATTATCTCCCACATCATCCCTTGTATGATGTTGCAAAAACAACAGATGAGCTGTTCGATAAAGTCAATCGCATTCACTCTCAAATTGGATCGCATACCAATCATGTCGTCATGGAAATGATCAAGCTCGAACTAAACGAGTTGATCAGAGATTACAATACACTTTTGAAAAATCCATTAAAAGTAAAACTGAAAAATTGGAAAAACCTGGAAGAAGCTTTTAAAAGTACAAGAGAAAAATATCAGGCACAAAAAAATCGATTAATACAATACCCTTGCCTGAATCAAATGGCTGATCCCGTCACAAACCTTCCGCCAGATATGGTACATAAAATTATTTGTTTTCTGTCATTGCAAGACATTCATGTCCTTTTATTTCTGGTATCTAAAAAAACATGGAACCCTACAATCGATATCGGACTGACTTTTCTACTCGCCAGTCAGGTCAGTCAACCACCCATACTTCGACCTGACAATTATGCTAAATCCAAACAAACTCATATCAGCCTGATACAAAGTCTGCCTCATGATTTGAAAATTTATACATTGCTACAATCAAAACTCTGGCTGGATGTTGCAGAGAAACTCACAAAACTGGGTTTTGAAAGATTTCATCCCCACATCCAAAGTGACATTGCGAGACATCCCGCAGAGGTCAATGAATTGATGACACGCGATCCCCGATATTGTCTCTTTTTCGCAAAACTGGTTACTTCCATTAATCATCCACACTCAAGCGTAGTAGAGTGGGCATACGCCGAAAAAGAAAATATCGCGAAACTGTTAAAAGCGGAACCCCGATTTCCTGAGCTCGTTCTTTCACGGCGAATGACTCATTTAACCACCCTGCTAATCGTTGAAAAAGCTGATCTGTTGTTGGATGATCTGAAGAAAATCGGTCTTGGCCTCGGCGATTTTCTTCAAAACAAAGAACTCTGCGCCCTCTTTTTGAAAAGTTTTTTATCGTCACAAATAGCGATAACGGCACCAGACCCTGAGGGATGGAGGAATTATGTTGAAGAACATACTCAACCCGAAAAAACAGCCAGTCCCGCGCCCTGATAGCGCGGTCCGGATTGATTTGGATTTATTTTGCATACTTACTGTAATACATCGAAGACATCTGCTTCGCCGTCCCAATATCCGCCGGCGACATACTTTTCGCAATTTCATCCCGCATTTTTAACGCAGAATCCCGAATTTGCGCATTGCTCGATGTCGATGCCAGATTCAACCACGCATACGCCGATCGATAATCACGTGCAACGCCCTGACCTTGTGCATACATCACACCCAGCAAGAGTTGTGCATTATCCATGCCCTGCTCTGCCGCCATGGTATACCAGCTGATCGCAGCTTTCAGGTCAGCTGGCACACCAAAACCTTGCTGATAAAATAATCCCACCATGTATTCCGCATTCGGCAATCCTTGTTTTGCCGCCTGCATTAACCACGCAAATGCCTGACGTTCATCTTTGGGCACACCCAACCCATTGTGATAAAGATAACCCAGCGCAAACTCTGCATCGGCTAAATTTTGCATCGCGGCTTTTTGATACCAGAGCACGGCCTGACTCATATCTTTCGGATAACCCACGCCATTAAACAGCAAATAACCGGTGACATACTGCGCGCGAGCCAATCCCTGATCCGCCGCTTTTTTGATGGAGGCCACAGCCGGTGTTAAATTGGGCGTGGTGCCAAACCCGTTAAAATACATCACACCCAGATTATATTGCGCCTCGGGCATGCCTTTTTCTGCCGCGCGTGAATACCACTGAAACGCCTGATTTTTGTCAGCACGCTCCGTACTGTAAATCACACCCAGCATAAATTGCGCGCGCGGGAGACCCTGTTGCGCTGCCAGATTAAACAGGGTAAAAGCCCGTGCCGGATCTTTCGGCACGCCCTGTCCCTTGTAATACATTAAACCCAGATTATATTGTGCCTGAGCCACACCCTCTGCTGCCGCCTTGTTATACCAGTTGAAAATCGTGCTGTTATCTTTCGACATCCCAAAACCATTTTCAGCAAGATAACCCAGCATGTATTGCGCGAGTGGATTATTATTGTTGGCTGCTTGCGTGTATAACGTAATGGCCTGCGTCAACCCCTGTTCAATACCCACACCCTGATAATAAAGCGTGCCGAGTGCCGCTTGCGCCGAGGCTAACCCCAAACTGCCCGCTTTCATAAACCAGGCCGCTGCGAGCGAAGGATTTTTATCCACACCCAGACCATTCAGATAAAGATACGCCATCTGATATTCCGCAACCGGTTGCTCACGCTCGGCCAGCGGTTTGTAAATGCTTAATGCTTTTTGATAATCTTTTGCTTTCAACGCCGCATCGGCCTGTGGCAATAATTCTGCGGCGGCTTTTCCCTGAAAATATTGAAATACATTTTCTGCAAATGTATTACCACTCCATCCGATCAAAAGCAGAACACACCAAAAACCCATCCCTTTTTTCATGCTGTATTCCTTAATAAAATAACGTTAATTCGGACAAACGTGTGCTTCGGCTTCGATCAATACATCCGCCACTCTTTTCACCGCTTCATCAATCTGCTCTTTCGTAATCACAAGGGGCGGCGCAAAACGAATAACTGTCTGATGCGTTTCCTTACTTAATAGTCCGTGCTTTAAGAGGCGCAAACAAATCTCCCGTGCAGCATAATAACGTGGATTGATTTCAACGCCAATCAGAAGTCCCTTGCCACGTACATCCAAAATCAATGGCGATTTGATTTGCATTAATTTATCACGAAAATAATCGCCCAGTTCCGCGGCTCGTTCGATCAGATTTTCCTTAAATAAAATATCAAGCGCTTTCAACCCCACGCTTGCTGCCAGCGGATTACCACCAAAGGTACTGCCATGGTCCCCCGGCGTGAACACATCCATCACATCACGGCGTGCAAGAAACACGGACACCGGTAACAATCCACCACCAAGTGCCTTGCCGAGCAACACGGCATCCGGTCGAACGCCTTCGTGATCCGATGCCAGGAATTTTCCGGTTCGCCCCATGCCCGTTTGAATTTCATCACACATCAATAACACATTCTGTTCACGACATATTTTCGCACAGGCTTTCAAATAACCGGCGGGCGGCACAACAATGCCATTTTCACCCTGGATCGGTTCAACCAGAAATGCGGCGGTATTCGGTGTAATGGCTTCACGCAAGGCATCCGGATCACCATACGGAATAAGTTTAAAACCGGCAGGAAAAGGGCCGAAACCGTTGCGATATTGCGGTTCGGATGACATGCCGACAATGGCAAGTGTGCGTCCGTGAAAATTCCCGACACACGCAATAATTTCAGCCTGATTGTCTGGCACTTTTTTGACGGTATAGGCCCATTTGCGCGCGGCTTTTAAGGCGGTTTCAACGGCTTCCGCACCCGTATTCATGGCGAGTGCTTTCTCCTGTCCCGATGCCTCACAGACTTTTTGCAAAAAATCACCCAGCTTGTCTGTGTAATAGGCACGTGATACGACTGCGAGCTGTTTTGCTTGTTCTGTCAACGTTTTCACGAGTTCCGGATGGCAATGTCCGTGACTGACAGCGGAATAGGCACTCATCATATCCATGTAACGATGTCCCTTGTCATCCCACACAAAAACACCTTCGCCGCGTGTCAGTACCACTGGCAATGGCTCATAATTGTGAGCGCCGTACAGATTTTCACGTTCAATGGCAGCGTGCATGAATGATTTCCCCAAAAAAAAACAATACGGATGAGCAGAAGTATAACGCGCCAGGCAGTGAAGAAAAAGCAAAGATGAGAGAGCGTTTTTGAAGGGCCTGTCTTGCAGAAACCCTTTATGTCATTATTTGGAAACCGCTGGGACACTTCAGGCTTTCCTTAAAGGTCAAGGACATGCACACCGCGCCACAAGTCCGGTCTCCGTCGCTATTGTCGAATGGTTCTGGACAAAAATCCCGACGAAAACGCTCAACTTCAAGTATAGAAGAGTTTTAACGATTTTCAACACGGCAATGAAATTATGATAAGCTTGTGCCACCCTGAAAACCGTAGAAGAGCAACATGGCACACGAACCCTTTGAATCTACAATAGAATCCCTCAGTCATGACGGGCGCGGGATTACTGCTCGCAACCAGAAAACCACGTTTGTGAGTGGCGCACTGCCCGGTGAAAAAGTGACAGCTAAAATAGCACACCAACATCGGCGTTATGATGAAGCCAGGGTTCTCGATGTCATCACCCCGTCCCCTGACCGGACAGAACCCGCCTGTGCCCACTATGGCGTGTGCGGTGGTTGCAGCATGCAGCATGTGAAAGATGAGGCCGAGGTTCGACTGAAACAGGACATACTCCTCGATCAGTTGAAACACCTTGGCAAGGTGACCCCCACGGAAATCTTGCCGCCCATCACAGGACACCCCTTCGGTTATCGCCGCAAGGCAAGGCTCGGTGTGCGTTATGTCATAAAAAAAGAAAAACTGCTGGTCGGTTTTCGCGAAAAATTCAGTAACTACCTTGCTGACATTCAAACCTGTAAGGTGCTGCACCCGAGTGTGGGCGAACGTCTTTCTGAACTCGCTACGTTCATCCGGAGTCTCACGCAATATGATCAGATTCCACAAATTGAAGTAGCAGTCAGTGATACGGCTACAGCGCTTGTCTTTCGTCACATGACACCGCTTCCCAAAGAAGACATCCACGCACTTTGTGAATTCGGTCAAAAATATCAGTTTCATATTTATCTTCAACCGGATTCACCGGATTCTGTACATCGCATTTTTCCGGATGAGAGTGAACAATTACTGAGTTATTTTTTACCGGATTATCAACTGGAAATGCGCTTTCATCCGCTGGATTTTACCCAGGTGAATGCAGAAATGAATCATAAAATGATTGCATCAGCGATTCAACTTCTGGACTTGAAATCATCGGATACAGTACTCGATCTTTTTTGCGGTCTCGGCAATTTTACATTACCGATTGCACGTTTTGCAAAACACGTCACAGGTGTTGAGGGCAGCACGCAAATGGTTGAACGCGCGAAAGAAAATGCTTTATTGAATCAGATCACGAATGCAGCATTTTACGCAGCCAATCTCATGAAACCTTCTGAATCAGCTCCCTGGATCACAACATCTTTTGATAAAATATTACTGGATCCACCCAGAACCGGTGCGAGGGAAATTCTGCCTTTTATCGCTAACAAATCCGCAAGCCGTATTGTATATGTGTCCTGCAACCCCGCAACACTGGCAAGAGATGCGAATGATCTGGTCACTATTTACGGGTATACATTGAAAAAAACGGGTGCGATTAATATGTTTCCGCATACCAGTCACATTGAAGCAATTGCCTTGTTTGAAAAATGATTTATGGTCACATTAAAAAAGAAATCGTATTACGCAGCCGATGGCACCATCGATCCGGGATTATGGCTTGAAAAAACCGGTGCGGGATCACATTTAAAAAATCGTGAGCTGATTTGTCGCGCGATTCAAATAGCGGATACGACTTGCAAGGGGCTCACCACTTTTTATGGTCAACCGTGCATCGAGCAAAGTCTCGACATGGCGGATATTTTGCTCGATATGAGGCTGGATGATGATTCCATCGCAGCAGCGATTATGACGGGCACCTTGCAACATACGACACTTTCTCTGGACGCGATTGAAAACGCACTCGGGACACCTGTCGCAAAACTGGTTGGAAACATATTAAAATTAAATACGCTGAATCAACTGCATGGCAGCGGTTCACGCGATAAAACACAACTCGATCGTTTACGAAAAATATTTTTGGCGATGGTGTCTGACATTCGTGTTGTTTTGATCAAACTGGCTGAACGCACGTGTCTTATGCGCGGGATTAAACAGATCAATCCGGTTGAACGCAAGCGCATTGCAGAAGAAACCATGGATATTTATGCGCCTCTCGCCAATCGATTGGGCATAGGACAATTAAAATGGGAACTGGAAGACGCTGCCTTTCACTACACCCATCCTGAAACCTACAAAACAATTGCAACATTTCTTGCAGAACGGCGCGTGGACCGCGAAGAACGCATTCATCAAACCATTCAAAAACTGGAAGAAGCACTCACAAACGCACATATCAAGGCAACGATCAACGGTCGAGCAAAACATATTTACAGTATTTATCGGAAAGCCTCGCGGAAGCAATTTGATTATGCCGGTATTTATGACTACAGTGCTGTCCGCATTCTTGTGCCAACTCTCGAGGATTGTTATACGGCGCTCAGTCTTGTTCATGCGTTATTTGAACATATTCCCGATGAATTTGATGATTACATCAGTCATCCCAAACCCAATGGTTACCGTTCCATTCACACAGCGGTGATCGGATCGGATGGCAAACACCTTGAAATCCAGATTCGAACAAACGACATGCATGATGAAGCGGAACACGGTGTTGCCGCACACTGGATTTATAAGGAAGATAAAACATTGCAATCCGGTTATGAAACAAAAATTACGTTTCTCCGTCAATTGCTCGCGTGGCACAAGGATGTTCAGAAACAGGAAACCACACCCGGTGAACCCCTTCATGATAGTCTCGATGACACAGTCTATGTTTTCACACCCGCGGGTGACATTATTGATTTACCGAAAGGCGCCACACCGCTTGATTTTGCCTATCATATTCACAGTGCAGTAGGACATCGTTGTCGGGGTGCCAAAATAAAAGGGCATATTGTGCCGCTCACATACAAATTAAACACGGGCGATCAGGTGGAAATTATCACCACACCAACCGGCACACCGAGTCGTGACTGGCTAAGAAGAGATGCTGGTTATTTATATACATCACGTGCACGTGCAAAAGTCGCCCACTGGTTTAAACAGCAGGATTTGCAACAAACTGCCCGAACAGAAAAAGAAAATAACGAACGGGAGATTTCTCGCAGTCGCACGGATCAGGAAGAGACACCATTTCCTCCCTTAAGACCCGGTGTTAAACCGCCTGACAAAATGGACATTGCCGGTATTCATGATTTGCTGACGCGTATTGCAAAATGTTGCAAACCGGTGCCAGGTGACGATGTCATTGGCTATATTACATTAGGACGCGGTGTATCCATCCACAGGCGGGATTGCCAGACGATGGCGGCTCATTTTTCCCGTGATACAAGCCGCCTGATTGAAGTCGCCTGGGACAGTCAAAAATCCGGCAGTTATTATGTTGATTTACACATTCAGGCGGATGGACAGCGTGAGTTATTAAAAGAAATTACATCACTGCTCGCCAATGCCAAAATTGATCTCATCACATTAAACTCTACAATCAGCAAAAAAAATAATACGATATACCTTGTGATGACCATTCAAATTCATGACCTTGCTGAATTGAAATCCATTATTCAGCAAATAGGTCAATTACCCAAAGTGATGGATGTGAGGCGAATGAACACATGATAAAAAATACGATGGATTTATCAGAACTGGCTGTCATTGACCGGGAACTGGGGCTGCGCGTGACAGGCAATAACCGTGAGCTTGCTGAAGAAATGTTGCAGATGCTTGTGAAAAATCTTGCAACAGACATCCAGAAAATTCAGGATGCTTATCGCGAGAAAAATAATCAGCTGCTCGGCGAACAACTTCACCGGCTCCATGGGGCTGTGTCGTATTGTGGCACACCGCGGTTAAAAAAAGTGGTGGCGGCGCTTGAGGTGGCGGTTAAGCAGAAGCAGGATGAGTCGCTTTCGGAGTTGCTGGACCTGCTTGCGCAAGAAAGCCAGTTGCTGGTGGAGGCAGTAAGGATTAATCAGGATTAATATGACAATTAAAAATGCGTCACGATATTCTGTGCCATCAGATGAAGATTTTGAGTCTGGGTCTAATGGCCAGGTTATCAAAAATTATTTACATATAACCTCTCCCGAAATCATTGAAGAAATTGAACAGCGTGAACTGGAAAGAACAGAGCTGAAATTAATGGATTTATATAATTTTAATCATTGTTTCGGCGCAGAAGATATTTGTGATATTCATGACTTATGGTTGGGCGACATTTATCCCATGGCGGGAAAATATCGAACAGTTACCATGGAAAAAAATGGCTTCCCGTTTGCAGCTTCGGAACGAATTGAAAAACTTATGAAAAATTTGGAACAAGAATATTTAAAAAAATATACGCCATGTCATTTTACCGATATTCAAGAACTGGCTTATGTGTTGGGTATCATACATGTTGAACTTATCCTGATTCACCCGTTTAGAGAAGGAAATGGAAGAACCGCGCGCCTGCTGGTTGATTTGATGGCAATGCAAGCCAACAAACAATCCTTGAATTACTCATACATTGATCGTACGAAAAATTTGGAAGGGTTCAACAGATACATCATGGCCATTCATGCTGGTCACGCTGGAAATTACAAGCCAATACAGGAGATTTTTATTACTTTGTTACAGCAATCCGTTTAAGACGAGCATAGATTCTTTTCTTTCTTCGCGGGATTTTTATACCGCTTGCTTTGGAAATAATAGCCACTCTGATACCTTCTACGCCCCCTGATGTTTCAACTGAGCGCGCAACCATCCGCTTACGCATGGCAAGTGTTTTCAAGTAGGGATTTGTTTTGCTTAACGGCATCGCTTTCATGGGGCAATTATAGCAGTTTTGTTAGATAAAGTGTAATGTTTTTTCGCTCTGGAGAGCAGGTAATACACATAAAATCAACAAGTTAAACCTGATAAATGCTCTAAAATAACTCCTCCGAAAAAACACTCCGCTCAGCTTCCGTTTTTTCATCCGACACAATCTGCTGTTTTTCGAGATTCTTAAAATCCCACCGATCGCGATCCATCAACTGACTGAGTTTCACACTGCTCAATGCATGCAGCATATTACTCGGAATTTTAGGATTATCTTTGGCCAGCTGATCAATTAAAACTTTCACGCGCTGGCGCACCAGATTGTCCTGCGAACCACACAATGTGCAGGGAATAATGGGATAACGCTGCTCTTTTGCATATTCAATAATATCGTTTTCCTGACAGTAAGCTAACGGACGAATCACAATATGGCGTTTACTGTCACTTAATAATTTCGGTGGCATGGAACGAATTTCGCCATTGTAAAGAATCGACATCAACAAGGTACGAATCAGATCATCCCGATGATGGCCCAGTGCGATTTTATTAAATCCCTTCTCTTCTGCATAGCGATAAATAATCCCGCGACGCAAGCGCGAACAGAGCGAGCAGTACGTGTTCCCTTCCGGAATTTTTTCTTTCACAATCGAATAGGTATCTTCTTTCAGAATTTCATACGGAATTTTTCGAGTTGTAAGCCATTCACGCAAACCGTCATCATTCCAGCCCGGTTGCGCCTGATCGAGTGTGAACGCGAACAATTCAAATTTGTTATTCGTTCGACGTTGTAATAAATGCAAAATGCGCATCAACGTATAAGAATCCTTTCCACCAGACAGACACACCATCACACGGTCACCCGTCTGTATCATGTTATAATCTGCAATGGCTTTTCCGGTGTAATGTAATAATTTTTTTTCAACTTTTGATTCTTTTAATTCTTTCATAAAAAATTTGGCACTCCGCTATTTCGATAGCCTCTGTAAACTGACACCTGCACGAAAACAATCTCTTAAGAAATCATCGCTGTTCAAATATAAAAATTCCTGATAACGCGATTTTAAAAGTGCATCCGATGGATCGTGAGACGACAAACCGGGATGACACATAATCATGCCGCCATCTTTCACTTCGGCTAAAAAATGCGGAAAAATGCGCGCGTAATGTTTTGATTTCGAAAACGGATAAATGCCGGAGAATGACGAATTATGCGGAATGTTTTCTTTGACAACTCTTTTTTTAAAAGCCCGCGCACCCAATAATTGAATCACCCTGCCCTTGAAACTGTTCACGTGAGAAGCCGGATGATATAAACAGCGAAGATAGCTGTTTGTTTTTCGCAACCGTTTTTCATACACCCTGAAAAGCGCATCGCGAATCCCCGGCAATTGGTGAATATGCTGATGACCGTCAACAAAATCAGGCAACTTTCCCATGGACGCTTCAAACGCATCAAGCTGGGCATGCAATTCCGCTTCAATCGCAGAAGGTTTCAATAAATACGCACAAGCCTTCAAAATTAATCGGGAAAGTGGCAGAAAAGCCAATTGACCTGACAGGGAGCTTCCCTCGGTCAAATTAAAATGCAGCCCGATATCGGCGCGACGAATAAAGGGCTGTAACCTTTCGGCATCCATCGCAAAACGAGGCGAGCTCGTCATGCAACTCGTTGCTGACAAACGATTTTTTTCAAGAAGTGCAATAATAGCGTCCGAAATGGACTGATGTTGCCCATAGTCATCGGCACACAGCGTGATTTTTTTCATCATACGGCTCATTCACCCAAACGGCGTAATGTACGGGAAATGGCCCCGGCTATCAACCGGCTGGCTTGCATTGTTGGCAGGCATATCGTAAAATTGCACAAAAATTTATCTACAAGAGAGGAGATGGGTTGTGGATGCCAGAACAACTGCAAGCGAAATACAGCTAACTGAAATAAATTCATGGGTTGATGCGATAAAAGTTTTTAAAGAAATAAAAGCCGAGGGCAGTGACGCTCATTTCCTCATAAACGAATTGCTTCCCGGCCACCAGGAAAGGCTGAAGAAACACGTCAGTCAAGTAGAAGCCGACAGAATGTTGCTGACATGGTTCTGGTTCAAAGATAATGGCAACTCAAAAGCAAAAAAAATAGCTGAAGAAACGACACGCACTGTCATCATCCCGTCGCTCCTCGAAAAAGGACTGTACCTCAATAAAAGCAAAGAAACGACTTCCAATCCTTTGCCTTCGCCAGACAAAAAAAAATCATCGGAAGAAGAATGGAAAAAAGTGGTTGCCAGCCTTCAGGCAAGTACAAAAAGCAACCTCGATCATGAATATCTTAAAAGCAATTTTATGAAGGAAAGACTGGCAGAATCCCCTGTCGCAGAATTGACTGTGAAAACATTGGAGTGGCTCCACAAAAATGGAAACCCTCCTGCAAAAAGGTTAGCGGGTGTCGAATTAATAAAAATCCGAAAACAAACTGAAAAAAAAGATGAAAAACCAAAAACTAAAACACAGACTGCACCTCGCCCTGCAACAAACGGGAGTTTGGAAATCAAAACAACGACAGGCGTACCAATCACCTGGTCCGAGAAACTGGGTATTTTTAAGATCATGACAGAGACAGGACGTGACACTCATTTCCTGACAGCTGTCTTTCTCCCTCAAAGCAAATCAATACTGGCTAAACAACCCACTCCGGCAGATATACAAGAAATACTCGAGACCTTATATTTTTTCAAAAACAAAGGAACATCGGATGCCATCGAAATAGCCGACGCTGCTATTCTGGAATTTTTACCATTGATTGCGAAACCAACCCCTGACGAGTCTTATACAGATCCACTGACGGATAATGATCTGCTCGCTTATTTTGACCAGCTTGTCAAAAACGAAAAAGATGTGGATTACCTGAATGGTGATGATTTAAATTCTCTATTAAAACTGCAAGACGTGCCGGATGAAATAATAGAAACGTTAAACTGGTTCTCTGACCATGGAACGCTGGAAGCAAAAAAAATTGTTTCAAAAAAATTTGATGAAATGGCCAAACTGCAAATTGCGATAATGAATGCTACTCTGGATTCAAGTGAGCATAAAAACGAGGCACCCCTTTTTAATTTGACGCTGGGTGATAAAGAAGCTGAAGAATATCTTAATGAAGCCATGCCATCCTGCTCTGTTAAACCCGCGCCTGCTCTGACAAAAAAACAAATGAGAAAAATAAGAAAAGACGAAATGATCAAAAAAAATCAGGAAAAAACAGATGCTACCCCAATCAATGAAGCAGAACTTGACGCAACTATCGCGGCCATCGAAGAACAGAAAAAAATAAGAGCTGCACAAAGAGCGGAAGAACAGGCCAAAGCTGAAGCAGCAAAAGCCGCAGCCATAGCCGAAGGAAGGGCAAAGAGTGCGAAAAACAACAGAAAAAAACAAGAGAGTCCACTCTCCGGCAAAATGCCAAATACAAAAAAAAATGATGATGAATGGGAATCTGCCTATAAAAAAATGATCAGAGAAGAAACGGAGCGATTAAAAAAAGAAAAAGCCAGGGAGAAGGAAGCCAGAAAACAAGCCCAACAAGCCCTGGAAAGTGAGGAAGCCAGAAAAGCTTCAGAAAAAGCAGCAGAGGAAAGAAAAAGACAAAAAGCCGTGGATTTGTTACTCGCCAGAAAAGCCGAAGAAGAAGCGGAAGAGGACAGAGCAACTGCTATTGCTAAAAAATCTCAACCTGAACTGGCAGCATTATCTGTGTTGGCAGAAGAAAAAACCTCTTCAAAAAAATCAGGCGACGTTTCATTTCTTGAAATAAATCCACTTATTGTCCCCCGATTTTACTCGCTGTTTTTCACAAAATTAAGAGAGTTGACAGGGGATCCCAATATTTATGTGGGCGGCAGCGTTTCTCTCACTTTTTATTTAAACACCATACACCCGGAACGTCATTTGAAGCCCGATGACTATGACGTTTACCTGTTCGATCAGGATCAGGATGCGCTTCTTGCAAAACTGGAGGCCGAAAAAATAGCATCAAGCACACCAGGCAGACCTAAACAGGATGGTGACATTCTGGAATGCACCAGGATACCCAGTAAAAATTATCCCATCATCGAGCTTCTCGTAAGAGATGGCCAACATAAACGAAAAATTGACCTTGCCATCTGGTATAAAAATGAAAATGAAAATGAAACAACTCATGAAGCACTGATCAGAAAAAGAAATGAATGCGGCAATTTTCCGGCATTTGGTGCATTTTATGATGAAAGGACACCAAACGAAATCTTTGGCTCCTCTGAAGTGATTGATCATATTTCAAATAAACGTCTTGGCACCTATGCTCATCGTGATCTCGAATCGGTCTTCATGGAAGATGTTCGCCGGTTACTTCAATTGGTGATGAAGAAAGATTGCTATCACCTGTCCGGTTTCAGAGTCGATGCACCATTAGAAGCAGCTTTAAACCAGGGCCTGCCAGAAAAATGTTTTAGACAACTCTGGACAGATAAATCGCAACAAACAAAACTGTCGACTTTTTTTGGAAAAACATTGTTTGCGCGCTACACCATCATTGATGGAATCGAATTATTAAATCAACATTATAATATGTATCAGGCAATGACCGGCACCACCTATACTCCATCTTACGAAACGACACGTTCATTGGAACCTTTTAATCAGTCTGATAATTATGGAAGACGATTGGCTTTTTTTGGATTTGTGTCAGAAGCATTTTACAAGTCCATCCGACATCATGGATATCCAGGTGCATTGAACTATATAAAAACATGGCACTTCTATGGAACAACCCAAAAATTAATCATGCCAGATGATCTGGTCTATCTGGAAAACATCAAAACTAAAATATTGATCGGGGCCCCCGAAATGAATGGAAAAAGTTCAACCATGTTATCTCCCATTCTTCCTTCGCCTCAAGCACGTACAATGGAATTGAAAGAATCAAAAAAAACAAGATCTCTCAGGGAAAGAAAGGAAGCAGATGCTTCTGCAGCTGCAGAAAAACTGGCAGTAGTCATAGCAGGCCGCTTTGGAACCACTGATCCTTATCGTCCTCTGGCATGGCTTAACACTCCGGCGCCGGTTGTGCCGTCTGATACGAACGCGCAAGCATACAATGAGGTATTGCCATTACCCCCCGCACCATCCGGCTTTAATCCTTTCAAGGCAAAATAAGGGCGATGCAATAATGGCTTGAGAAACAGGTGGATTTTACCCATAATCGGCGGATAATTTATCAGGGAAATAAACAGTGCGACCCACCATTAAAATACATTCGACCCCATCCTGGCTCATCGATTTGTTTTTTTTAATCATGACGCTTGGGATTTTTTACGCCCTCTGGATCGGCGGACATGCGCTTTTTACACCCGATGAGGGACGTTATTCTGAAATCGCCCGCGAAATGGTCGTGAGTCACGATTATATTACGCCGCGTTTAAATGGCGTGGCTTTTCTCGATAAACCCATTTTGTATTATTGGCTGCAAGCATCAGCCATCCGCTTATTCGGGTTGAAAGAATGGGCGTTGCGTTTTTGGCCAGCGTTTGCAGGCGTACTCGGTTGTATCCTCACCTGGTTGACCGGACGGACGTTATTTAATCGAAGAACCGGCATACTCGCCGCGATTATTCTTTCAACCAGTCCACTTTATTATGGCGCTGCGCATTATGCGAATCTGGATCTTGAAGTCGCGGTTTTAATCAGCATCACTTTATTTTTTTCCGTTCTTGCCTTACATGCAAAAAATAGCAGACAACGAACCGTATTTTTTATTTTAGCGTATCTTTTTTGTGGACTCGCCGCACTCACCAAAGGACTCATTGGTATTGTTTTTCCTGCAATGATTATGGGTCTTTGGATTCTCTTGCTTAATCGCTGGAACATCATCAAACACATGCGTCTTCTGACAGGTCTTGTGATATTTTTTGCAATCACGGTACCCTGGTATTATCTGGTTCAAAAAGCCAATCCTGAATTTTTGCATTTCTTTTTTGTCACGCAACAAGTGTCGCGATTTTTAACGCATGGCGAATTTAATAACAAAACGGCTCTCTGGTTTTATGTGCCAATCGTACTCGCCGGATTTTTTCCATGGTCATTTTTTGTGATTCAGGCAGTGATAAAAAATATCAAAATCGTCTGGCGTGATCGTGAGAAACATTCTGCCGAATTATTTTTATTACTCTGGTTTGGCGTGATTTTTATTTTCTTCTCCATCCCGACATCGAAAACGGTGGGTTATATTCTTCCGGTTTTTCCAGCACTCGCACTCATGGTCGGACGTTATCTGGATGGTCTTTGGGAAACCACCTGTTTTAAAATCCGTGCGCCCCGTCTTTTTTATGGTTGCGCACTCTTCGCCTGCACAGGTTTATTAATTTTGTCAGCGAGCCTTGGTGTGATAAATCATAAATCCATCAAACCTGTTGCGCTTCAATTAAAATCCCGATTAAAACCGGATGATGAGGTGGTCACGTATTTCAAATATTATCAGGATTTGCCGATTTATCTGGAGCGCCGCATTACGATTGTGGCTGACTGGACGGCACCGGATATTATTAAAAAAGATAACTGGGTGCGTGAACTCTGGTTTGGCATGCCGTTTCAAAATACCAAAGACTGGCTGATTGACGATAAAATTTTCTGGCAACGGTGGCATGGCAAAAAACGGTTATTTGTGATGATGAATAAAAATAGCTATCCTGCGTTTTCTGAAAAAGCAAAAAATACGATTCGTGAGACGGGTGAATATAACGATGTCGTGTGGGTCACAAATCGGGGGTAATATTACAATAAAATTTTTTATCCCGGTCGTGCTGTTGGCAACGAAGGACCTGTAGTATTCGCGCTAGCGCTTGCAGTATTACGCATTTCATTTTGAGCAGTGTGTTGGATAGCAGATGCCTTACGCGCTTTTTCTTTTTCGTAAACTATTTTAATCATTCCCCCTAAACGATTCGCTGTTTTTTGTTGTATGCCATATATATGACCATCCTTAAGAGCCGTTTGCAACTCAGTAAAATTTGAATCCATGGCATCACAACAACCAAGCTTACACAGTTCTTCCAGCGGAATAATACCCCGGGTATTTCTTAGTAACCGGAGACCTTGTTCAGTCATAAGTTGACTAACGAGACAACTGACAATGTTACTTGCCTTAACTATACAAATTAATTTTTCTTCTAAAGCCTGCTTGCCATAATCATTCGTGAAAAAAGCCCTTAAGGTGTCAGGCTTCGTATTAGCAATAACTGGATCTGTGAATTTTCCTATCGTTTGTTTTTCCAGGACTTCATGGAGATTTCTCCTGAGAGTCATCAGATCATCTTCAGTTACTTTTGGCAGGAACATACATTCAATAGAGACAATAGACAACCCCTTCTCCTTGTAACGATCAGGGTTAAAATAATCCCTGACATCCTTGACTAATTTTTCAACCAATAAAGCCCGCCATGCCGGATCACCATATTTGTCATCTGTCACTTTAAGTTCTGGTTGAGCACCTGATTGCATACATGAACCTCAAAAGGATTTTTTAAAGATGAATTTTATACCACACGCTATTCACTTGCACAAATACTGTGATGAATCAGGCGTAAAAAACAGGCGTTGTTGCGCAAATCCTGGGATCGTGTGCTAATGACGTTCCCCCCATCCTTTCCTTCCCCCACAAAACGGGGGGAAGGGACCCACGGCAGCAAATTCAAAGTATCTTTCAAGATTCTTTATTCTTAAAAAAATGTTAACTGGATTTTTATTTTTAAAAAAACGTACCTGCAAATTGTGTCAGACCTGCTACCGTGGGTCCCTTCCCCCCGTTTTGTGGGGGAAGGAAAGGATGGGGGGAACGTCTATTAGCACACGATCCCGGAATTTGCGCACAGCATCTTTTACAAAGGTTTTTTACAAAAGTGGATTACTGAGGATTTGTCTGCAACTGCTTGATTATACAGGGAAATTTAGATTTCGCTCCCCGCGGTTCCGGTTCGATTTTTTGTAACTAGTTGATTATACAAGAGTTTTTATTTTTCTCGCTTTTAGCGATTTGAGGGGTTTTTAGCCCTGTTTTTGCGCCCCCTGCCGCAACACATGATCCATCATGACAAGCGCCGACATCGCATCCACAATCGGCACCGCGCGCGGCAACACGCACGGATCATGCCGGCCGGTTGCACTCAATTCGATGGCTTCATTCGCGAGATTGACTGTTTGCTGGGTTTTCGCAATGGTCGAAACCGGTTTGAACGCAACGCGAAAATAAATATCTTCACCGGTTGAAATCCCGCCAAGTGTGCCGCCCGCATGATTTGTTGCAGTTGTCACTTTTCCATTTTGAATCACGAATGAATCGTTATGCTGACTGCCTCGAAGCGTCACGCCACGAAATCCGGATCCAATATCAAACCCTTTGGCCGCATTAATACTTAACATCGCCTTGCCAAGGTCCGCCGATAATTTATCAAAAACCGGTTCGCCCAATCCGGCTGGCGCGTGACGAATCACACCCCGGATAATCCCGCCAATCGAATCGCCCTCCTGTTTAACCGATTGAATAAGATCCATCATGCAGCGCGCTGCCTTTTCATCAGGACATCGAATGCTGTTCAATTCAATTAATTCTCTCGTGACTTTTTGATAATCCATGTCGGTTGAAAACTCTCCAACCTGTTCCACATAACTGAAAATATCGATATTCAAATGCTGCTTTAAATATTTTTTCGCAATCGCACCCGCTGCCACACGCGCGAGTGTCTCACGTGCAGACGCGCGTCCACTGCCTCTGAAATCACGTCGGCCATATTTCATCAAATACGTATAATCCGCATGCGAAGGACGTAATACATTTTTGAGTTCGTCATAATCTTCCGGGCGCATGTCCTCATTCCAGCACAGTAATAAAATCGGTGTGCCAGTCGTTTTTCCTTCAAAAACACCTGACAGAATATGAATGCGATCTGATTCCTGCCTCGG
The DNA here is from genome assembly GCA_035478795.1 of Gammaproteobacteria bacterium. Taxonomy (GTDB): domain Bacteria; phylum Pseudomonadota; class Gammaproteobacteria; order DSM-16500; family DSM-16500; genus DATIJJ01. The sequence goes on from DATIJJ010000012.1 coordinate 18,374, forward strand.
TGAAACCAGCGCACTTTGCCCGGGTTTTCTGCGATCCAGTTCCGATTGAATATCTTCTTCTGAAATAGAAAGACCTGCAGGACACCCATCGACAATGACGCCAATTGCACCACCGTGTGATTCGCCGCAGGTCGTGATTTTAAATAAAGTCCCAAATGTATTGCCTGCCATGTTACACCTCACTCACATCGATTAATGCCTGTTTCACGATTTCATCTGGAACAACCTGCGCAACGATATCATTTTTCCGCTGAATTTCACCCGGTTTTTTTAACAAGACATAACGCACCTGATTCGATCGCATTTTTTTATCCGAACGCGTCGCCTGAATAATAGCATCGATATTTTTATTTTTAAGTACATCCCCTGAAATACCCAGACTCAAAAAAAACTGTCGAATCAATTGATCATCTTCATCCGACAGAAATCCCAACAATCGCGAAATGCGTGCCTCAACCAGAATACCTGATGCCACAGCATAACCATGCAATAGAGTATAATCCGTCACTTTTTCAAGCGCATGGCCGATGGTATGGCCAACATTCAAAATCATTCGCTGATTTTTTTCTTTTTCATCCACACTTACAATAGACACTTTCAGACGAATTGCCTGTTCAACGATTTTTTGAATCACTGTTCTCTCGCGATTCATCACATCATCCACATGATCGCGCACATAATCAAAATGATTTCTGTCACAGGTTAAAAAAATCTTGATCGCCTCAATCAATCCATTCACAAGATGAGTATCAGGCAAGGTCATCAAACACTGTAAATCAACAATCACCGATAACGGTTGCCAAAAAGACCCAATGAGATTTTTTCCAGCGGATGCATTCACACCGGTTTTTCCACCCACACTGCTATCAATCATCGACAACAGTGTAGTTGGCAGTTGAATATAAGGCACACCACGCAGATAAGTCGATGCAACAAATCCGGAAAGATCCCCCACCACACCGCCACCGAGCGCCAGAATAACAGTGTCTCTGTCGCAATGGTGTTTCAACATTTCTTCTTGCAGATGATAGGCCGTTTGAATATTTTTGGATGATTCACCCGGCAAAAAAGACAATAACAAGGGATGATAATCCTGCAATGCCAAAACCAGTGACTCGCCATAAAGCTCACGAACAGAATCATCCGTGATAATCACCAGACGTTTTGTTCGACACGCTTCCGGCAACCATTTTTCAGGATGGAACAACAAATCAAATCCCACCTGAATGGGATAGGAAATGGGTTCAGTCGGCGGAAGCGTCATTTTGATAGCATTCATTTTTCAATCCTGCCAGCCAGCTGGATTAACAGGTCTTCTGTTTCATCCCACCCCATGCAGGGATCGGTAATGGATAATCCACCAAAATCCGTTTTTTTCGGATGATTTTCATCAATTTTCTGGTTGCCTTTTTTGAGATAACTTTCCACCATAAACCCTTTCACGAGATTTTTTAAATGCGGATTTTTTTTAAGTGAATCCATCACGTCAAAAATAACACGCGGCTGAAAATCAGGATCTTTTTTTCCCTGATTTAAACAATTGTCGTGACTCGCATCAATGATCACCGATGGATTGAGAACAGCATGTGCATCCATGTATTTTTTAATTTCAGCCAGATGGTCGACAGAATAATTGGGTGCACGATTGCTGCCGCGTAACACGACGTGTGCATGCGCATTGCCATCCGTCTGCACTTCATGGCCATCCAGTACGGCAACATGCGGATGCTGTGCTGCAATCACACTGTTCACAGCAACAGCAAGTGAACCATGCGTCGGATTTTTCATGCCAACCGCACAATTAATAGCGGAGGCAAACACACGGTGTTCCTGATTTTCAGCACTGCGCGCACCCACAGCCACAAAGGTCAGCAATTCAAGAAAAACCCGGGCATTGTGCGTAAAGACCGCTTCGTCTGCAATCGGCAGACCTGATTCAATCACATCGATCATCATTTTTCGCGTGTATTTCATGCCCGCTTCAATGTCGGGGTTTGAAAAAGGATCCGGTTGATTCAAAGAGCCTGTCCAGCCTTTTGTGGTGCGCTGTTTTTGAATATAAACACGCATAATAATTTTCAGGGCGTGCTCGACTTTTTTATTCAACATCGCAAGACGTCTGGCATACTCCAGCACGGCCTGATCAGGCCACGCCGAACAGGGTCCCACAATCATCAACAATCGTTTATCTTTTCCTTCGAGAATACGATTCACTTCCTGACGGTCTTTTAAAATTTTTTCGTGATGTTCAATGGATAACGGGATCGATTGAATAAACTCATCCGGCGTCGGCAATTTTTTAATGACGGTGTAAGTCATGCGGTCTCCCGCGCTGTCTGCGCATGAATGAGAAGAGATTGCAGTGACAGGATAAGCTCGGGAGTCACAATGGATCGATTCAGCCATAATTCAATCTGTTTTAAACCCTGGCCGATAAACATATCGAGACCCGAAATGCATGTCGCATTTTTTTCTCTCGCCTGTTTTAAAAACAGGGTTTCAACGGGATTGTAAACCATATCAAAAACAATTTGGTTCGGTTGAAAATCATAATTCGGGAGTGGTGAGCAAGACATATCAGGAAACATACCGATGGGCGTTGTATTGATAATAATATCGATATCGCGCTTTTCAAGCGCATCGCGATCGACACACTCACCGCCCCATTTTTTAATGTGTGCCAGTGCTTTTTCACGCGTTCTGTTCAACCACAACAAATCCGCATGATTGTTTGCAAGATAACAGGCAATCGCATCGGAGGCACCACCTGCACCGATAATCAAAGCCTTTTTTCCAACAACAGAAATATTTCGAAAAGCATGGGCGACACCGTCAATGTCTGTGTTATAACCCATTAATTTTCCATCACGCAAAATGACCGTATTAGCGACACCCATTTTTTCCACATCCGGGCTTTTATCATCAAGGTACGACACGATCCCGGCTTTATACGGAATGGTGACAGCCGCAAATCCAATCGACAATGTCTTTAACGCCCGAACGGTCTCTGATAAATTTTTTGTTTCGTGTGCCAGCAAAACAGCATTGCAGTTTAATAAAGCATAAACACGATTATGTAACAATGGACTTTGGGTATGCGTCAGCGGATTGCCAATCACCAGATTTAATTGTGTTTGATGGTCAATCATGTTTGCTGCCCTCATATCGGTTTAATTGTTGGATGATTCCATGTCCCACATCATCCACTGACCCTTCATTCACGATCGAAAAATCACTGATTTCCTGATAAATCGCCAGACGTTTTTCCCATAATGCATTGAACGCATTTAACAAATCGTCTTCCGGATTAAAAAAAGCAGGCCGGCCTGTCTTCTGAATGCGTTCATACACGATTTCTTTGGGTGCCTGAATATGAACAAGGGTACCCGATTGCATGATTTTTTGATTGTCTGAAAAAAGCGGTGTGCCGCCGCCGGTTGAAATGACCGAAGGCGCGGAATCCATTATTGCGCGTAAAGTATCGGTTTCAAGTGAACGAAAAAACGGTTCACCCTTTTTTTCCATGATGGCCCGACAGGTCAATTTTTCATGCCATTTTTTTTCGTAAAAAAATTCTATCCTGTTATCCAGATCAAGATGGAAAACAGATAATTTTTCAGCAAGCACTTTTCCTATGACCGATTTTCCGACATGTTTAAAACCAATCAGTAAAATGTGGTTACGCAAGGGTAGCATGTTCACCCTCCAGGTTCGCACCGATCGATTGCATGATCTCGACAAATTCCGGAAATGTTTTATGAATCGCTTCACTCTCATCAATCACAGTCTCGCCATCCGCAATCATCCCGGCTACAGCCAGAGCCATCACGGTGCGATGATCACCAAACCCTTTCACCTGCGCACCCGACAATGCGCTTTGATAAATAATCAAACCATCGTCCTGTTCTATAATATTTGCACCCATGCGTGACAGCCCATCGAACATCGAATGAATACGATCCGTTTCTTTTATTCTGGCATGCGCAACGTGGCAAATTTCCGTTTTACCGAAAGCAATCGTACCGATCACGGCAAGAATGGGTAACAGATCAGGGATATCACGCGCGTCGATTTTGATACCCGTCAATTTTTTTCCGCCACGAATCCGCAATCGGGTTGGCTGAATCTCAATATCAGCACCCATCTCACGCAGAATATAAACCAGTTGCTTGTCGCCCTGCGGATCGTTCATATCAATACCCTGTAAAATCACATCCCCCGGGACAAGAACGGCTGCAGCAATGAGACAGGCAGCGGATGAAAAATCGCCTGCAATCACTGCATGAAATGGCTGATAAAATTGCCCGCCTTTTATTTTCCAGATATCCGCCCCTCCTCCTGCCCGATGATCTACCTGAATGCCCTGACGGGAAAGCCATTGTAACGTCATCTCGACATAAGGACGTTCCTGCAAATGATTCACAATCATTTCACTGTCATCTGGCGCGAGAGGTAATGCAAAAAGCAGTGCAGACAAATATTGCGATGTCGTTCCATCCACGATAGTCTTGCCACCCGTCAATTGTCCGGAAAGACGAACGGGCAAGGTATCCGGATTTTCCAGATAATCTATTTGAAGACCGAGATTGCAAAGCGCATCAACGAGCGGTTTGATCGGTCTTGCGCGCATTTGTTTGCTGCAATCAAGCACCACAGGATGATCCGGATTTTTTCTGAATCCCAAAAGTGGCATGATAAAATGCGTGGTCAAACCGGAATGCCCCGAGTCAATCCTCTCTGTTTGCATATCCAGTGGCAAACCTCGACCCGTGATCGTCAACATATCATCTGATTCAGAAATCACAGCACCCATCGCCCGACAGACTCGAATGGCATCAGCCGTGTCACTTGCACGCAAACAATTTTTGATAACCGATGTACCACGACACAGTGACGCCAGCATAATGGCGCGAATGCTTTGTGATTTTGAGCCGGGTGGCGAAACCTGTCCGCTTAATGCGACTGTTTTTTTAACGATAAGTTTCATAAATCAGGAGAGTCGTCATGCATCAAACCCCGTTTTTGTTTCGATAATGTATTTCGGTCGTTGTTTCACTTCCGTAAAAATCCGCGCAATATATTCCCCCAGAATGCCGATCGACAGTAACTGCACACCGCCCAGAAACATCACCGCAACAATAATACTCGGAAAACCTGGCAAGTCTGTTCCATACATTAACGTACTGGTCACAAAATAAATCGCATAAACCAGTGAAATGAGCGACACAACAAATCCAACAAATCCCCACACACGCAACGGAATATCGGAAAAAGTCGTGATCCCCGTGATCGCCAGTTCCGTTAACCTGAAAAATCCCCAGGAACTTTTCCCGCCCGCTCGCTCCTGCACATCATAAGGCACTGCGATTTTTTTGAAACCGACAAAGGCATACAACCCTTTCATGAAACGAACGCGTTCCTGAAAACTGTTAATCGCCTGAATCACTTTTCGATCCATCAAACGAAAATCACCCGCATTACTCGGAACATCCACTTTGGTCATTTTGGCCATCAGCCAATAAAAGAGACGCGCGAAACTGCGCTTCACGCGCGATTCATTGTCACGATTTTTTCGAACCCCATAGACCATGTCATAGCCTTTCGCCCACTCGGTGAGAAAAGCCGGCAACACATCAACCGGATGCTGAAAATCCGCATCCATTAAAATCGCCACATCACCCGAACAATGATCCAGCCCCGCAGTCAAGGCCGTTTCCTTGCCAAAATTCCGTGAAAAACCCAGTAATTTGATATTAAATTCTGTCGGCAGTGCCAGAATTTTTGCAACAGTCGCATCGCGACTTCCATCATCCACGACGATAATTTCAAATCGTTTGGCTATTTTTTTTAAGACATCCGCCAATATTGGAAAAAAACTGTCTGCATTGGCTTCTTCATTAAAAACAGGCACAATGCAGGAAATAAAAACATCTCTGCTTTTAATCAATTGGTCCCGACTGGAAAGCATTATCATACTCTACCGCCTCCTGCACCGGTTTATGCCATTTCAGTTTCAGCGACGCGACTTTTTTCTGTTTTGACGGACTTTTCCGATTTGATAAACAATTGCAATAATTCGTTTAACAATCCCGTCAGGGTTTCTGTCATCATAAAAAAATCGGCATCAAATTGTTGTTGCCGCGTTTCAGGTTCCATTTCTTTGGATTGTGCAATGACCTGATCTTCAAAACGAATGCCTTGCAGCGAAAAATTATCCACGAGAACAAACCGGATGAGATCATGCCAGCACAAGGCCAGTTGTTTTACTTCATAACCATCTTTAATCAGTGCCTGAATGGCTTCTGCAAATAAATCCTGCTGCTGACAACGCACCACGCGGTTTTGCTGATCCGGATCGATCAGCACACACGATTTTTCAATGGAAAGCGCTTGCGGATGATTTTGTTTTTTTAGCCAGTGTGTTGTCACCGGTGAGAGCTTGTTCAGTTCGTACGGAAAAATATTTTCAGAGATCGATTTTTTAAAGAGCGAAAGAAACTGTTCGGTTTTTTTCTCGTTGGAAGAACCCAGCACCAGCCACTGGTTGCGTGTATCAATATACGCATACACACGCGTCAACTTGCTGAACGCGCGCGGCAACAAGGTCATGGTGATTTCATCGCGAAGTGAGAGTTTCTGTTTTTGATAAACCTTGCGACCTTCCAGGGCTTCTATCTGTTTAACCTTATCCATCAATTCCTGACGAATAACAGATGCCGGAAGAATTTTTTCCTCAATCTGCAGGCACAGCATAATACAGCCATTGACCATGCGAGCAAGCGGTGCACCCTCCTCGTCAACAAGCGACACCCAGCCCATCCCGAAAGGCATGGAAGGCAAACAGGAGGTAAAGGCAAGCGGCTCCAATTTTTCAATCACTTGCTCGATCGGAAGGCGAAAAGCATCCATGAGCCGGAATAGCTGTACCTGTTTAAACCACATGATTGGATCCCTGATTTACCAAAATTTCAGAAATTCTATACTTGTTTTTACCAGAAGAACAGAATAAATTGTTATTCCCTGAGCCGCTTCTCTGCTCCTTATAGGACATTCCATGGCATACAGAATACTCAGTGCCTTTATCATACTACTCTTTTTTTCAACTGCCTTTTCGGCGGAAGAAAATTTTCGCATTGTCGACCAAAAAGAATTACCCAATCAGCTCGGCACCTTTCGAACCATTGAATTTAATACGTCCGATCATGAGGCAGCCACGCTTTATGCCGTTACCTTTAATCGGGATTATCATGCGAATTTTCATTTGCAGGAAAATGTAATTCAATTTTTTGCAAATTATCTGGATGCGTTCACGCATAATCATGATTTTATCGTGGGAATCAATGGCGGCTTTTACTACCCGGATTTTACGCCAGCCGGTTTACTCATTTATCACGGGAAAACGGTCAAGCCGCTCGTCAGAAGTTCCATTTTTAAAGCCTGTGTGTTAATCGATTCAACCCAAAAAATCCGGTTGGAAACCGATCTTGATCAATGCAAAAAAGCCACCAACGCCATGCAAACCGGGCCACTTTTGATTGAAAATGGCAAGGTCAATACCGATCTTTTGCGTATTCAGCAAAAATCGAAATCGCTGGCAGCTTTTTTTAATCCGCATAAAAGAACATTGCTTGCATTGACCGGACAAAACCGGCTGGTGATGATTACCACATCGCCTCTGGCACTCTTTGATGTCGCCCGGTTTTTACAGGATCATCCGGACGCAGTCGGTGCCACGCATATTCAAATGGCCGTGAATCTGGATGGCGGTTCTTCCACCGGCATGTATATCCGTTTTCCCGATCAACCGTTTTATTTTCATGAGCTAAAACACGTTAAAACGTTTATATTTATTAATTAACCTCTGATGGCACCTATCGTAAATTGAACCTGCACATCGTCTTTCACGTTATCGGTTTTCTGCCATTCGCCCTGACCCACACCAAATGACAGGCGTTTTAACATGGCAAGGCCTGTGACACGCGCTTTGGTGGGTGTGAATTCATCCAGTTTGAATTCGAGAACAGTCGGCACGGTTTTATCACGAATTGTAAGCGACCCTTTGGCTTCATACAATTTATCACCTGTTTTGGTAAAGTCTGACGCGGTAAAAATCGCTTCCGGGAACACAGCACTGTTAAACCAGTCCGCTGTTTTAAGCGTATTGGCGACATCCGCATAATCGGTCGTCACAGATGCCATATTAATAACGATACGAACATGACTTGTTTTTAATTGTGCAGGATCAAACTGAATATCCCCTTTAAATTGCGTAAATTTCCCCGCAACCGGCGCGCCATTTTGTGTCGCGGTAAACAGTATTTCACTGTCTTTGGGTACAATCTGCCAGGCAGGATTATCTGCAAAACAAAAAACAGGAAACAATAAAACGAACACGGCGAGTATTTTTTTCATCATGGCAACATTCCTGTCAATACATTATCTTTATCAATAAAATGATGTTTGCACGCTGCCCCCGTATGGAGACAAATCGTCGCAATCAACCCGTATCCCAACCATTCGTGGATATCCGTTAACCATAACCGCAAATCAGCATTCGGTGCAATCAGATCGGGAAAGGTGATCCAGCCAAAGAGTGAAACCGGGAGCCCCGCGGCAGATGTCAGCAGCCAGCCGGTCAGGGGCATCGCAAACATAAAACCATAAAAGGCCCAATGTACTGTACGTGCTGCGCATTTTTGCCAGAACGGCACATGATCCGGAAGCCGGGGAATCGAATTGCCCAATCGCCAGCCGATCCGACAGCAAACAAGGATCAAAACCAGCATGCCATATTCCTTATGCCAGCCAAAGAGTTGCAATTTCTGCAAACTGACCGGCAGCCTGACCATATACAACCCTTCAATCAGAAGGCCTATGATCAGTACAGCCATGACCCAGTGGAACGTAATGGCCACTATGCCATAGCGATTTTGCGTGTTTTTGATTTCCATATCCGATGGTATCCCTCACTCATTGAGAGGCTTCAGTATAGCATTAAAAAACTCCCTAAAAAGCAGTGGATCGTGTATGATTGTCCGATTTCAAATACCGTGAGTGGAAAGGCTTATGTCGACCCGAATCATGCCAACCTATTACAATCAGATGCCCGTCTCATTTGAACGCGGACGGGGTGTGTGGCTATGGGATAGCGAAAACAATCCCTATCTCGATGCACTGGCTGGTATTGCCGTTTGTGGCCTGGGTCATGCGCATCCGGCCATTACCGAAACGATCACAGAACAGGCCGGCAAGCTGCTTCATACCTCCAATACCTATACCATTGCGAAACAGATTGAGCTCGCGGAAAAATTAACGCGCGTGGCCGGCATGGACCAGGCCTATTTCTGCAATTCCGGCGCTGAAACCAATGAAACAGCGATCAAGCTCGCGCGTCTTTATGCGAAAAGAAAAAATATCGCCGTACCGCTCATTATTACGATGAAAAATGCTTTTCATGGCCGAACAATGGCAACGTTAAGCGCGTCCGGCAGTGAGCGTTTGCATGCCGGATTTGAACCATTAGTGAAGGATTTTGTTTATGTGACCTTAAACGATATTTCGGAACTTGACGCGGTTGTCGCCAAACAGAAAGATCACATTGTCGCTATTTTGCTTGAACCCATTCAGGGCGATGGCGGGATTCAAATCGCGACAGAAGCTTATCTGAAACATATTCGGGCATTATGTGATGAGCACGACTGGCTCATGATGCTGGATGAAGTCCAGACCGGCATGGGTCGAACCGGGCAGTGGTTTGCCTTTCAACATACCCCTGTTCAGCCGGATGTGCTGACGGTGGCGAAGGCTCTCGGCAATGGCATCCCGATTGGCGCGTGTCTTGCGCGCGGTAAAGCCTGCAATCTGTTTGGGCCTGGCAAGCATGGTTCTACCTTTGGCGGCAATCCCTTTGCCTGTGCGGTGGGTGCGACTGTCATTGATACCATGGAAAAAAATAATCTGCTGAATCATGCGGCCGGGATGGGCGCCTATCTTGTAACCCAACTGAAAAAAGCACTGGCCAAACAACCAGGAGTCGTGGATATTCGTGGGCGAGGATTGATGATCGGTGTTGAGCTTGACAGACCTTGCATGGAATTGCCTGCTATCGGGTTAAAACACAGGCTGTTGTTTAATATTACCTCCAACAAGGTAATACGTTTGTTGCCGCCGTTGATTCTGACTTCAGAGGAAGCGGATGAAGTGGTGAAGCGGCTGGATGTGTCGATTGGTGAGTTTTACCTGCAAGACAGAAAAATTTAATAAAAACAATTTGGATGGGTTGTAAGAGGCAATTATGGATTTTAAACGTTCTATCGGACCCCTCGGGTTATTATTTGCAGGCATCAGCAGTGTCATCGGTTCCGGCTGGTTATTTGGCCCCTTGTATGCAGCCCAAATTGCGGGCCCTGCTGCCGTGATTACCTGGATACTCGGCGGTGTCCTTATGATCATCATCGCCCTGACCTTCGCCGAACTCGGCAGCACCTTTCCCGTCGCTGGCGGCATGATCCAGTTTGCCCAGTACAGCCATGGCCCGCTGGTCAGTTTCATGATTGGCTGGATGGTCTGGATATCGAGTGTCGCGGTGGCGCCCGTTGAAACCATCGGGTTGATTCAATATGCAGCCAATTACATCCCAGGGCTTGTCAAAAATGTCGGCGATACCCATGTGCTGACGCATCATGGCATGTTTGTCGCAGCCGGTGTCATGCTGCTCATGTGCATCCTGAATTATTATGGCGCGCAATTTTTTAGTCGCTCAAACAGTGTCATTACCGGTATCAAACTGATCGTACCGATTGCAACCATTCTGTTACTGATTTCTTCCGATTTTCACGCGTCCAATTTTCATGCGGCCGGTCCCGGGAGTTTTGCACCGTTCGGCCTGCATGGCATTCTCGCAGCCCTCCCGCTCGGCGGGGTGATCTACTCTTTTATCGGTTCAAACACCGTGTTGCAACTCGCGGGTGAAACCAAAAACCCGCAGCGCAGTATTCCACTCGCACTCATCGGCTCCATGATTTTTTGCACGATTCTTTATGCATTACTCCAGATTGCATTCATTGGCGCTATCACACCCGATGCCTTTGCCGCCGGATGGAACAAATTACATTATGCCGGTGACAGTGGACCGTTTGTCGGTATCATGACCGTACTCGGACTCGGCTGGTTTGTCATGATTGTGTATGCGGATGCCATCATCTCGCCGTTCGGTACCGGTTTTGTGTTTACCGCATCGACTGCACGCGTCGGTTATGGATTAAGCGAGATTGGTTTTTTTCCTGCCGCGTTAAAAAAACTCACCCGAAACAGTGTGCCGGTGCGCGCCATTGCCTTGAATTTTTGCGTGGGACTGCTGTTGTTTTTACCCTTCCCCGGCTGGCAAAAACTGGTGAGCTTTATTATTTCCTGCTTCATCGTTTCCTATATTATCGGCCCGATTTCACTGATTGCATTACGCAAGACCAAACCGGATGAACATCGGCCATTCCATTTGCCGTATGCCAATCTGCTCGCACTTCTCGCGTTTTATATTTGTAATCTGCTCATCTTCTGGACGGGATGGCATACCGTCTCACGCATGATGATTGCGATGAGCATCGGTTTTCTGTTTTTTATTGTGTATTGTTTCAGGCAAAAAAATATCTGGCAGAAACAATGGCGTACGTCCTGGTGGATTTTCCCCTACTTTATTATTTTGACAGGCATCTCTTATCTCGGCACCTTTGGTGACGGCCTGAATGTGCTGTCATTCGGCATGGATTTTGTCGTCATCGGTATCCTGACCATTGTGATTTATTATCTGGCGTTGTTTTTGCGAAACATCAATCCAAAAACAAATCCATAAACAGCGGCACGTCCGGACAGACCGCATAGCGACTGAAATCTGTCACGCCACTTTCTTTCAGGACTTCTTCGTCAATGAAAAAATGGCCCGTCGTTTTTCGGCTGTCACGAATCAAAATCTCATACGCCGCATCAGCCATAATGTGAGGCTTCCGGCTGGCATTTAAAATTTCTTTCGGAAAATTGAACGCGATGGCCGCTGTGGCAATCGTTGTTTTTGGCCAAAGCGAATTCACTGCAATTCCTGCTTCTTTAAACTCTTCAGCCATCCCCAGCGTACAGAGACTCATACCGTATTTTGACATCGTATAAGCCAAATGGTCTTTAAACCATTTTGCCTGCATATTCAACGGTGGCGATAAATTCAAAATATGCGGGTTGGCGGATTTTTTTAAGTGTGGAATACACAGCTGCGAACAAAGAAAAGTCCCACGAACGTTGACAGATGACATCAGATCAAACCGTTTCATCGATGTTTCAAGCGTTGAAGAAAGCGAAATCGCACTCGCATTATTCACCAGAATATCGATACCACCAAACGCGGCTACGGTTTTTGAAACCGCGTCCGAAACCCGCAACTCATCACGTACATCCAATAAAACCGGCAGTGCCTGACCACCCGCTTCTTCCACTTCTTTCGCAACCGAGTGAATCGTGCCCTGCAATTTGGGATGCGGTTCCTCAGTCTTCGCCGCAATAACAACTTTTGCGCCGTCGCGCGCGCAACGCAATGCTATTTCACGCCCGATACCGCGGCTTGCACCCGTAATAAAAACCACTTTATCCTTCAAATTCGACATAACCTTATCCTTTTCATTTCAAATCCCTTTAATCCAGTTCCCTGAAAGACTGGCGTCCTGCGTAAACCACATGCTGCCGTCCGATACAAGGCTCGTCAGAAACACCGGGCCGTATAAATGTGCCTTGTAAAAAAATTCGCGCATCTTCTTTGGGTGAATATAAAAAAAGCGTCATGCGAAACCAGGCTGCCACTGTCTTTTGAGCAGATGGAAAAATGGCACATGAATCCATCCCTGATCGCTCGACCACATAATAGTACTGCACTGCCTGAAAATTGCCAGAACAACCTTGCATTTTCCACCAGTCGAGTGGTTTTTCTGTGATAACTGCCGGATCGATAAAATCAATCAAACAGGGAGGCAGTGTGGAAGTGGCCAATTCCTCCTCAAAAAACAGGGTTTTTCCTGCCTCATGATAATAATCTTCATGAACCATCACTCTTTCACCCATTTTTGTCAGCAACAAAACAGTTTCGATCACGCATGCGTTCAACAAAAAAAGCAGCTGCATCAACATCAGGACAACGATTAAAACAAATCCTTTTTGTTCAAAACAATTTTGTTCAGGGCAATGCGACATAGATATTCCATTTTTTATTCAACCTCGCACGCGACACAGCTGTCAAATCAAAATCAAAGGAAATGCCTTTTACATTCTCTGCCTGTTTGATTTCATGAACAGGCAATTCCATTAATTGATTGCCTGCCTGCGTCGAAAAAGTTATTTTCATCTCTGAAACACCTTCTGCAATCTCCATGGTATCGCCGTGAATATTTTCTGAAAAAAGCGCATCAATCGGCTGATTTTTTTCATCGACTCTTTCTGTTTTACCCACAAAATAAGTGTCTATTTCAACCTGATTGATTTCTGCCTGTTTGTCATATAATTTTTCAAGCGGTTTATCTGTTATAATTTTCTGTTGGTTTTCACCTGCCTCAAAAACGTTGGCAGCACGAAACGTTTCCGTCGTTTTGCAATCTGAAATCGCAAGATAATCATTCGTTTTAAAAGCCACACCGGATGACACATATAAAACAGAATGGCCTGTCATTTTTTTTAACAAAAAATCGCCCGCGGGATTGAAAGACCAGATGCGAATAGCATCCGTTCCTGGTTTGATTTGACTGCTCTCATATGCTGTGATTCTATTTTCCGGATTGAGTGGAAAAGGTAAATGATTGGTGAATGGAAAATCATCCGTCAATTTTGCACACCCCGTAAAAGCGACTGCTCTCAACCGATTTTTCAGAACCTGAGTCATCATCATTGCATTTTCCTGAAGCAGTGTGAGGCTTGATTGTAAATGTTGATTATTTTCTGCCGTGAGATACATCTGAAAAACACCACTGATCAGCAAAAAACTGATCGTCAGGGACAGCATCAATTCAATCAATGTCATCCCAATCGAATTTCTTTTCTGATACATCCGGCTATTCCTGTTGTGTCATGCGCGCAGCGATGTGATTGATTTCCCCAATAAACCGTCACCCGGTACAGGGGCCATGCACCACTGACCGTACCAAAACCGGATGGCAAATCCCGTTTATTTTCCGCATTCCAGATCATGATTTGTTCCTGCAATCCCTCTGCTGTTTTTAATGCGATCAGGCGCTCTCTCGCATTATTTATTTGATTCAGAGCCGTATTTAAAAGCCAGGTGATTTTTGTCTCTTGCACTGCATACAATTGTCCCGTTTCAAAGCCCAACAAAATCAATGAGATGAGTAATAAACTCATCAAAACTTCCATTAAACTGAATCCGTGGTGCTTATCCTGACTTCGCATGATCGTGGTACACTAATCCTGTCACTGTTATTTTTCAGAGAGAATAAATATGGCTGATGAAGATGCTATCGAGGACAACACATCCCTTGTCATGGCGGAAATTATGACGCCGGATATGGCAAATTTTCATGGGAATGTGCACGGGGGGCATATTTTGATGTCACTGGATCGTGTGGCTTATGCGTGTGCATCGCGTTACTCGGGCCAATATATCGTGACGCTTTCTGTTGATCAAGTGATTTTTAAAGAACCGATTCATGTCGGTGAACTGGTTTCATTTTATGCGCGAGTGAATTATGTCGGCAACACGTCGATGGAAGTCGGCATTCGTGTCATCGCAGAAAATTTGCTGACACGCACCAAACGACACACCAATACCTGCTACTTTACGATGGTCGCACTCGATGAAAAAGGCAAACCCGTCAAGATCACGCCGCTTTCACTCAACACTGAAACCGAAAAGCGGCGTTTTGATGAAGCGTTACTGCGAAGAAAAAAAATCAGGGACCTGTCTTAAGACGCTTGGCCGGTTCCGCCTCGCTATCAGATGATGCTATTTCAAATTCTGGTCCATCAAATGATAATTTGCTCGGAGGGAAAAAAGCTTCCTGGTACAACACCGCGCTCACGTCTCTCAATTGTTTCGCTGGCGTAACGTCATTCATAGCATCGTATTTAAGGTGTACCTCCGTTCCGCTTTCATCAGCCCATATTACTTCCTCGCATCCAATCACAGGAATGGGACGATCTTGCTCATCCAGCAAGAGTGTCGCCTTGTCTGAATAAAACAATTTACCCAGAATGTTAATGCACTCACCTACTTCAGGAATTTCCGCACTGACAAGACGCATACTGTTATGTTCACGTAGTGCCGGAATAGTAATACACGTACGCGGGGGCTTGGAGCCTGTCCCGGGAGAACTTCCCACTGCTGGGGTTTGTCCATGACAATACGCTTGCAGATGAGAATGCTCATATGCACGACCCACCACAGGCAGACCATGACAGGCTGCAATTGCCGTTGCCTTTAATTTCTTATGTCGTGGAGAAATCGCGCGCTTGATTTGATCGATATGTTTCAGGCGATCCGCGGTAACAGCGTCATGATCAATTTCATAGGTGGGTGAATCTGGAAGAAGACAGGATGCCTCGACTTTTTTCACATCTTCAGGAGAAACAGAAGAGACTTTTTTGCATCGTTTTGCGCTGTCTGCCGTTTGAAAAAATGCAACCTCAATTTCTTTTTTCTGAATGTTTCCTTTTTCATCTGGAATCACCAGCCACGCCTTGAATGACCGAACAAAATCACGCTTTCGTGGCGTGGTTGTCTGTCTTTCATCTGGCGAACCTTGCGGCGTGCGATGCGTCACAACGGTTTTGCTCGGAGACACATAGCTGGATTTTTCGCGCATCGCGTCACGAAGACGTTTTCCGCGCGGACTCATCGGCGCCTCAAAATTCAAAACAGGCACAATATCACTGGAAGATGCCCTTCCCCACAGCGAACTACCGCCGGGTGATGCAGCCTTTTCTCTTTCATATCGTGCGAGATCTTTAATATCCTGATCAAGATCTCGTTCATCTTCCGATGTAACACCACAATCGCATTCTTTTGGAGAATTAACTTCTCTGCCTGCACGTGTTGTTATTGTTTTTCCTTTTCCTCGTTTTGCACATCCCTGAGCTTTTAAAGCTTCTTTTATTCGGGGTGATGACATAAGTTAGTACTCTATATTCAGTAATGTTTTTTAGAAAAGTCCCTCATAAATTCAATCAGAGCATCCACTCCGGTTTCTGGCATTGCGTTATAAATACTGGCGCGCACGCCGCCTGCCAGACGGTGACCTTTTAAATTGGTCAATCCGGCGGCTGCGGCCGTTGTTAAAAATTGTTCTGTCAATTCTGCTTTCGTCAAACTGAATGGTACATTCATAATGGAACGGCAACCCGGATCCACGTTGTTCGTATAAAATTCATTGTGCTCATCGATAAATCGATACAATTTTTCTGCTTTTTTCTGATTTAATTTAGCAAATGCTTCGACACCGCCCTGACGTTTCATCCAGGCAAGAACGAGGCCCATGATGTACCATGCATAGGTCGGTGGTGTGTTGTAAAAAGAATGATTGTCAGCAGCCACTTTGTAAGAATAAAGTGTCGGCGTACCAGGTAACGGCTCCTGAATCAAATCATCGCGCACAATGACAACTGTAATACCGGCCTGTCCCAGATTTTTTTGTGCGCCCGCATAAATCACACCAAAACGACTCACATCGAGAGGACGAGACAAAATGCAGGAGGTCATATCCGATACCAGTGGCACATGACCCGCGTCTGGAATAGCGTGAAATTCGATACCTTCGATTGTTTCGTTGGCTGTGTAATGAAGATAGGCTGCATCCGGATTTAAAGACCATTCATCCGGTGACTGGATACGGATCAGGGAATGTGAAATGTCTGTTTTCGCCGCTATATGGATTTCACCATATCGCCTGGCTTCATCAATCGCTTTTTTGGACCAGATACCGGTGTCCATGTAATCTGCTTTTTTTGAACGACCCATCAAATTCAGGGGAACCATCGCAAACTGGGTTGAAGCGCCACCTGCCAGAAAGAGGACTCGATAATTTTTTGGAATAGAGAGGAGCTCACGAAGATCGGCTTCTGCCTGTTCGGCAACGCCTTGAAATTCTGCGGTGCGATGGCCGATTTCCATAACGGACATCCCGGTGCCACGCCAATCCGGCATTTCAGCCTGTGCCTGCAATAATACTTCGTCAGGCAGCATGGCAGGCCCTGGATTGAAATTAAAAACACGTTTCACCTTATTTTTCTCCTCTTTGCGGCATTTTGTGGCAATTTTGACAAATATTCGTTATGATTACAACCTAATTTACTGATAAAAAAACACAAAAAACAGGTGAAAAAATGAAATCCCCGGAAATGATCCAATTCATCGTTGCCATGGTCATTATGATGAACCCGTTGGGATCGCTTTCCATCTTCCTTGATTTAACTCATAAAACAACCCTCACTGAACAACGCAAAACCGCTATGGAAGCGACCATGGCGATGCTTGTGATTATGCTTTTGACGCTCTGGAGTGGCCGGGAAGTGTTGACGCTTTTTGGTATTACGCTACCTGCGTTTCGTGTTGCGGGCGGCATTATTTTATTATTGATGGGTTTTTCCATGCTGCAATCCAAAGAAAGCCCGGTCAGTCACACCTCGGCGGATGATGTGGCTGCGAGAAAACGCCAGTCGCCTGGTATTGTCCCGATCGCACTGCCGATTATTGTAGGACCCGGTACCATGAGTACGCTCATCATCACAGCGAGCGATTTTCCGCAATTATTGAATAAACTCTGGATGTCGATTACCTGTGTTTGTTTGACGATCGTGATGGGACTCATGCTTTATTTTGCGGACACGATTGCAAAAACCGTGGGTGATTCCGTGATTAAAGTTGTCACGCGTCTTATGGGAATGATTATCATGGCGATTGCTGTTGGCATGTTGGCTGATGGCTTGCTTGGGCTTTTTCCGATATTACATTAATGAAAGAAAGAGATCATGCCTCACGATATTCTTGCCGTTATATTATTAGTTTTTTTTGTTTCACTCTTTGTGACGGTTATTTTTCGCCAGTTAAAATTGTCTGTTGTCCTGGGTTATCTTCTGGTCGGCGCGCTGGTGGGTCCACATGCTTTAGGCATTGTCCCTGACACACCGAAAATCAATGAGCTGGCGGAATTTGGTATTGTTTTTTTAATGTTTACGATTGGTCTTGAATTTTCACTTGCCCGATTATTGTCTCTCAAATGGTCGGTATACGTCACTGGCATCTTACAAATTTTATTAAGCATTCTTTTCACCACGCTGGTCGGAAAATTCCTCGGCATGACAACGTTATCTGCTGTGGTGATTGGCAGTATTGTTGCGATGTCTTCAACGGCGCTTGTGGCGAAGCAATTAAATGATCAGCTGGAATTGCATTCCTCGCACGGGATGTTTGCGCTCGGAATTTTATTATTGCAGGATTTGGCGGTCGTTCTGCTGATTATTTTAATTGCGGGTTTAAATGGCACGCATCAACAAAGTCTTTTCATGATTTTGCTCTGGGCACTGGTAAAAGGCATGCTGGCTATTGCCCTCATTTTCATGATGGGGCGCTGGCTTTTGAAACCTTTATTTCGAACCATTGCAAAAACACGCGCGATTGAATTATTCACGCTGACGGTTTTACTGGTGACGCTCGGTGCGGCGTGGATCACCAACATGGTGGGTTTATCGTTTGCACTGGGTGCCTTTCTGGCAGGTATGATGTTGGCCGAAACAGAATTTCGTCATCAGATTGCGGTAGAAATTCGGCCTTTTCGTGATATTTTGCTGGGACTCTTTTTTATTACCATTGGCATGCTGACAGATGTGAGTCAGTGGTATAAGACATGGGAGTGGATTGTATTACTGTTTCTGACGCTGTCCCTGGCCAAAATGTTATTGATCACCTTGCTGGGACGACTGACAGGAAACAGTTTTTCAGTGTCCTGTCGTACAGGCATTGTGCTTGCACAAGGCGGTGAATTTGGATTTGCGTTATTGACGCTTGCTTTGACTGAAAAAATATTGCCGCCGGAGTATGCGCAAGTGGCGCTTGCCGCGTTATTACTGAGCATTGCGTTTTCGCCGATTCTCATTCGATTTAACAAACAGATTGCGAGTTTCCTTTTACTGAAGCTGTCGAGGGATGATGACACGCTGAGTAAAATAGAAGTTTTGCATGCAACAAAAAATTTCCGGCGTCATGTGATTATTTGCGGCTATGGGCGAGTGGGTCAGCACATTGCGCGGTTACTGGATAAAGTAGATTTTCCCTACATTGGTCTTGATCTTGATTCGGAACTGGTTAAAAAAGCGAAAATGGCGGGTGATAATGTCATTTACGGTGATCCGACGCATCCGGAAATTTTGCGTGCAGCGCGATTAAAACACGCAAAAGTGTTGGTGATCAGTTTTAATGATTTACGCGCAGCGATTCGCATTTTAAGCATGGTGAAGCCAAAGTACCCTTCCCTGCCGGTGTTGGTGCGTTGTCATGATGAGCATGAATTAAAAATATTGAGTGAACATGGTGCGACGCAAGTGATTGCTGAATTGTTTGAAGAAAGTCTGACGTTGTCACATCATTTATTGCATTTGATTGATGTATCCAGCCAGAAAATTTCAGAGATCATGCAGGAAGTTCGCAATAAAGATTATGACATGCTTAAAAAAGTATTCACGGGGGGCTTCAATGAAGAGGCTGTTTTTGCACCTGAGGTACAGCAATTACGCCCGATTTTAATTCCGGAGGGTGCGTATGCTGTCAATCGAAAGTTGAAAGATTTGAAGTTGCGTGAATCCGGCATTGAGATTGTGGCGATGCGTCGGGATGATACCAAACAGTTCACGCCGAATGGGGATATTGTCTTAAAACCCAATGATATTATTATTGCCTATGGAACGGCGAATGATCTTGAGGCGGCGGAGGACAAGTTGCTGGATGGGATTGAATAGATTATGCCCACCTGGCTATCCCTGAAAATCAACGGGATGGGTGAAAAAAGGATTGCGTTAAGGGGGGCTTTATCCTAAGATTCTGCGCTCTGTTTTAAGTTTTATGGCAAGTCGCCGACGTAGCTCAGTTGGTAGAGCAACTGATTCGTAATCAGTAGGTCGCGTGTTCGATTCACGCCGTCGGCA
>DATIJJ010000013.1:0-17006 GCA_035478795.1 Gammaproteobacteria bacterium
AAAAATAAAAAATCTCAAAAATTATTTTTTAATGAATGATGAAAAGATCACAAATCTCCGAAGCTGGCTTGATCCGAGCCGCGACCGGAAGGCGAGCGCATCACAAGCTCTGCAAAATATCATGAAATTAAAACAACACCTGTAACACTCCCTGACGGTCGCGGCTCGGATATACAACAATGGCCTCGCTACCGTGGGTCCCTTCCCCCCGTTTTGTGGGGGAAGGAAAGGAAGGGGGGAACGTCCAAATAATCAAAAAGTTACCCCAAAAACCCCTCAATTCGCCAAACCCATCAAAAATAAAAATCCCTGTATAATCAATAACATACAAAAAAACCACGCAAATGAATTTGCCAGTAAATCAAAATTTTCCTGTATAATCATAAGGTTACAGACAAATCGTCAGTCGACGCGTTTTTGCCTTTTTCCACCCACCATTGCGTCGCTCCGGCCACCGCCGCCGGTATGATAAAAAAGTTCAACACCGGAATGAGTGTCATAACCAGAATGCTCATCCCGAAACTTAAGGATAACAACCGGTTTTGCCACATAAAGACATGCACATCGCGCAAGGGAATCTGATGGTTATCCGTCGGATAGTCGAGGTATTGCAGCGTCATAAACCAGGCGTTAAATCCAAACCAGAAAAGGGCTGCCACCAGCTGAATGACCGGTACAAAAAAGAAAATTAAAAGCACCAGCGCGCGCGGGAGATAATAACCGATCAACGCGAGCTGTCTTGCCAGAATGCGCGGTGTATCTTTCACATTATCGAGAAATGTACGCGAAACCGGCTTTTTCCCGGTCAGATAACACTCCACTTTTTCCGCCAGAAAACCATTAAACGGGGCGGAAACAAGGTTTGCTACGGCTACAAACGTATACAAAAACACCAGCAAAAAACCCACGAAAAAGGTGAGATGAATGAGACCTTCAAGCCATAACAGCCAGTGCGGTAAAACCTGCGCAATCCAGTGATCAAATTGCTTGAAAAAATGCTGCAGGATCGCTAAAAA
This sequence comes from Gammaproteobacteria bacterium, assembly GCA_035478795.1. GTDB lineage: Bacteria > Pseudomonadota > Gammaproteobacteria > DSM-16500 > DSM-16500 > DATIJJ01. The sequence goes on from DATIJJ010000013.1 coordinate 1,017, forward strand.
TCCGGCAAACAGGATGATATTGATGAGCAGAGGGATAATGACGAACCGCTTCAAACCCGGTCGGGTCAACAACCTGAAACCGTGAATCAGATACGCCGGGCCGTTTGCGGGATGGGTCGGGTTCATTTTCTATTCCGTCCAAAGTGGGTTGACAGGGCCAAAGAGAGCGCCCTAAAATTCGTGCACACTGCACGCCCGGAACGCTCATGAATCATGCTTTTCTCAAACTGTGTCTGGTGACGCATTGTCATCATTCACTGGAATCCTGTCAACAGTTCCTGGACCTTGCCGTTTCAGGCGGCGTGACGTCTGTCCAGTTACGTTTGAAAGGGGTGGATCCAGCGGATTATGAGACATTCGCGCGCGCGATTAAACTGTTTCTGGATGAAAGAAAGATACCCTTGATTATCAATGATCATGTGACACTGGCGAAAGCGATTGAGGCAAGCGGTGTGCATCTCGGTCAATCCGATATGGCACCTCTCATGGCGCGAGAAATACTGGGGCCTGACAAAATCATTGGCTGGTCGATTGAAACACTCGCTGATCTTGATCGCGCAAATGCATTAGCGTGTCTTGATTATGTCGCAGCCAGTGCTGTTTTTCCCAGTCGAACAAAGACGGACTGCAAAACCATCTGGGGTGTTGATGGATTAAAAAAAATAGTAGCGCGCTCGATGCATCCTGTTGTGGCGATTGGTGGAATAGAAGCAACTAATGCAGCCGATGTCATTGCAACGGGTGTCGCAGGGATTGCAGTGGTAAGTGCAATCCATGAGGCGAGTGATCCGGCCTATGCAGCAAAAAAATTAATGTCTTTTTATCGAGGAAAAAAACATGTTGTTTGAAACGATGAATGAATTGCTCACGTTAATTCGGGAAAAAAAACCGCTTGTTTTAAATATAACAAATCACGTCACCATGGATTTTGTCGCGAACGGTCTTTTAAGCATGGGGGCTTCTCCCATCATGAGTCTGGCGGAAGAGGAGCTCGAAGATCTGATTGCCATTTCCCATGTCGTTGTCATCAATCCCGGGACATTGAATCCTGCTTTTATGAAATTATCGCTTCAAGCAGCAGACATTGCGAATCGATTAAACAAACCGCTGATTCTGGATCCGGTGGGTGTGGGTGCCAGTCACTATCGCACTGATATGAACATGCAATTGCTTCGAAATCATCCTGTTTCGATTATTCGCGGGAATGCGAGTGAAATTTTGGCCTTGTCGGGCGAAATGGGTGGTACCAAAGGTGTGGATAGCGCTGCGGACAGTCATGCTGTGATTGAAAATGCAAAAACAGTGTCACACACTTTTTCAGCGTGCGTTTTAGTGAGTGGTAAAATTGATGTGGTCGTTGAAAAAAATGAAGTGAGTTTATCTGAACGCGGTTCAACACTCATGCCTAAAATCACCGGATGCGGTTGTCTTTTAACAGCGGTGGTCGGTGCTTTTCATGCGGTTGAAAAAAATCGTTTCAAGGCTGCGTCTGCGGCAGCGCTTTTTTATGGCGTGTGTGGTGAAGTGGCAACATTACGTGCGGCCGGTCCTGGTTCATTTAAAACCGCATTTTTAGATACCTTGCACGATGTGCCGGAGAAAACGTGGTATGAAAAAAATTGACGTGCCAATTATTGTCACGATCGCAGGATCCGATTCATCCGGTGGTGCAGGCATTCAGGCGGATATCAAAACGATTTCGGCATTGGGTGGTTATGCTGCATCCGTCATTACGGCCATCACGGCGCAAAATACGCAAGGTGTTCAGGCAATTGAACCGGTTTCGCCGGATTTTATTTTGCAACAGATGGAGAGTGTATTTTCTGATTTGTCAGTTGCGGCTGTCAAAATCGGCATGCTGCATGATGAAGCGGTTATTGCAGCGCTCGCGCATGGACTTCAAACATTCAAACCCGAAAAAGTGGTGCTTGATCCGGTGATGGTTGCCAAAAGTGGTCATGCCTTATTGCAGCCAACGACACTGGAGTCTCTCAAAAAAAAACTTTTCCCACAGGTTTCATTATTAACACCGAATATTCCCGAGGCAGAAAAATTATTAAATAAATCCATTCGGACATCGGATGAGCAGGAACAGGCTGCGAGGGAGGCGGGTCAATTATTTCAGACGAATGTGTTGTTGAAAGGTGGCCATTTCACAGGAGACAAATCGTCGGACGTCTTGTATTTGATAGAGGATGCGCGTCTTGTCTGGTTTCATGCGGATCGTGTTGAAACAGGCAACACGCACGGAACCGGTTGTACGCTGTCTTCTGCAATTGCAACGTATCTCGGGCGTGGATTTTCGTTGAATGAAGCGGTGTCTTTGGCAAAAAACTATTTGACGCATGCGCTTTTATCTTCAAAACATCAGACGATTGGAAAAGGGTCCGGGCCGGTGGATCATTTTTATTTTTTGAGAGAACAGCACAATGATTTTTAATGAAATGCGTGAGGCAGTGAGTGATTTGATGCATGCGATTTTGCATCATCCGTTTAATCAGGCGCTCGCAGCCGGTACACTGCCCGAGCGACTGTTTGCTTTTTATCTGGAACAGGATGCAATGTATCTTGCCGATTATTCACGAACGCTTGCAATCATCGCGAAGCGTTTGTCGCATCCTCTGCATGCAGAATCCTTTATGCAGTTTGTGGCAGACACGCTGGAATCGGAAAAATGTCTGCACCGTGATTTTTTGCAAGAGGCAAGAAAACGTTATCGAAAACACACCGAAAAAATGCCGGCGTGTTTTATGTATACGCATTATTTGTTGAGCATGGCGAGTGTTGCATCTGTTGAAGAAGCGGTTGCAAGTGTGTTGCCCTGTTTTTGGGTGTATCGCGAAGTGGGCACTGCATTATTGTCACGCATTGCGTCAAACAATCCGTATCATGCCTGGATTACGCTTTATTCGGGTGAGGCATTTGATCAGTCGGTACAGCGAGCGATTGATATTGTGAATGCGCTGGGTGAAAAGGCGCCTCATTCGGTCAGAAAAAAAATGGTGGATGCCTTTTTGAAAGCGACGGCGCTTGAGTGGTTATTCTGGCAGGATGCGTACGAGATGCGAACGTGGGACAGGGTATTTGAAAAAAAGACGCTTTCGTCGATTTCAGTGTAAGGCTATACTCGAGACTTTGGATGAAGGGGAAGAAAGATGAAAACAGGAATGAAATTATCGGCATTGGCGATGGTCAGCATGGCATTGCTGGCGGGTACGGCGTATGCGGCGGATGCGACAGTGCCTGCTCAAAATGGAGCAACGGCTGCGACCACCAACCAGACGGCGAGCGCTGCGTTTTTGGCGGCTAACCAGCAAAAACCGGGTGTGGTGACCTTGCCGAATGGTTTGCAATATAAAGAAATTACACCGGGCAAGGGTGTCAGTCCAACGGACCAGGATGCGGTGGTAGTCGATTATGTGGGCACGCTGGTTGATGGCACCAAATTTGATAGTTCATACGATCGCGGTCAACCGGCGACGTTTCCGGTTGCAGCGGTTATTCCAGGCTGGACACAATTGCTGAAATTGATGAAACCGGGTGCGACGTGGGAATTGTATATTCCGGCGGATCTTGCGTATGGTGAGCAGGGTGTACCAGGGAATCCAGGTCAGCCGCCTTTGATTGGCCCGAATCAGGCGCTTGTTTTTAAGGTGCACTTGATCAAGGTTAGCAAACAGTAGGCTTACTTGTATAAAACAGGCTTTGACAAGGATGTCACGCATGTTCAATTTTTTATTTCAAATCCCCGACGCCCGATTATTTTTAATTCTCAGTCTTTTCTTCATGACATTGTCTGTTATCGGCGTGCTGCTCGTCAGAAATTTCGCGCGCATTGAAGTGCGGTACAAGGATAATCCCGTCCTCGGCAATGTGGCAGCGATCATCGGCATTATTTATGGCGTATTGACGGGTCTCACGGCGCTTTATTTAATTAACAATATCAGTTACACCGCTGATGCAGTACAACGCGAGGCGAATTCGGTTGCCAATATTTATCGTGACAGTCAGTGGCTGGACAATCCGGCGAAAACGCAGTTGAAAGAACAGATTCAACGCTACCTGACGCACGTGATTACGGTGGAATGGCCGCTCATGAAAAAGGGAAAAAAGTTGAGTGAGGAAGGTGAAACGATTATTAATAGCATGGCGAGCGAGGTGAATGGTTATTTGCGTACACATCCATCAGACATGCTTGTCATGCATGATATTCTGGATGAAGTGAAGACCTTGTACAATGCGCGTGAGCAGCGTATTCACATGAGTTTTTCATCACTCAATGCGGAAGTGTGGGTGGTGATTTTGATTGGTACGTTGCTCACGATCAGTATCAATTATCTTTTCAAAATGAAATTGAAATTGCACATTATTTCGATTTGTGCGGCGTCGCTGATGGCATCCTCGATGGTGTTTTTATTACTGACGCTGGATCGCCCGTTTCAGGGGGAGTTTGTGATTGAGCCGACGGCGTTGGAGTATGTGCTGTCGAGTGTTCATTAATAGATTAAACAGGTCATTAAGAAGCATTTTTAACTATAAATCATAGAGTTAAGCAGAAAATTATATTTTGTGTGCAAAAAAACCCTTTGAGAGGTATTTATTGCACTTAAATTATAATTATTTGATGAAATTATTATAATTTAAGTGCATAATATACCTATTATGGGGTACATTATGCAAACAAAATATAATAGCACATTAAAGACATTAGGTCCTTTAGCAGGCTATTTGGTTGCGACACTTTGTAGTCGTAATCGCTTTGTTTTTCATTTTCAAGAAGCAGCAGAAGTCCTGGGTGGACGCGCACCAGCCTCCAGGGTGCTTGCTCAGCTTATTCATAATGGGATAGTTACCCGGTTGATATCAGGAACATTTCGTCTTGTTCCTTTTGAGCTGGGTTTTGAACGAGAGTATTTGGGTAATCCCTACATCATCGCTCGTGAATTAGTACAGGGCGGACATAAAGGTATTAAAGAAGAATATTATCTCTCTCATGGATCAGCATTTGATTTGCATCAAATGGTGACGCAACCACAACTCATTATTTATGTAAGCTCACCCAGAATGATACGTTCGCAAACAATACAAGGCACTGAATTTTTATTTGTACGCTGCAAAATGGAAGATCTTTTTGGGATCACAGAAATGTGGATCGATAAAAATGAGAAAGTTCGTGTAAGTGATTTGGAGCGTACATTGATAGATGGTTTAAAGCTACCTGCTTACTGTGGAGGATTTTCTGAGGTGGCAAAAGGATTTTCTATAAAACACCAGGCAATTGATCCACAAAAAATTATCGATTATGCAGTCAAGTCAGGTGTAGGCGTGGTAATTAGAAGACTTGGTTATTTAATGGAACTTTATCAAATTGGTTCGCGTATACATTGGGAATTTTTGCAAACAAAGCTCACCTCAACCTACCAATTACTTGACCCGGAGCTTCCTGCAGAAGGCCACCATATCGCAAGGTGGCGATTAAGATTGAATATCCCGCAAGAAGAACTTCTTGCTATCAGAGGAACATAGCTAATGATTCCACAAAGTCAGATTTCTAAACTTTCCAATCGCCTGTTTAAAGAGCAAGGAGGCAGACGTATACCGGAAAATATACTGGAACGAGACTATTGCATTGCCTGGTTTTTGGTTGGACTGTCACGTTCACCTCTCCGAAATAAACTTGTATTTAAGGGTGGTACAGCTTTGAGACGCTGTCACTTTCCCGAGTACAGGTTTTCAGAAGATCTTGATTTCACACTTTTGCAATCACTCTCTTTTGAGGAATTAAAGCAGGAGCTTGAACCAATATATGAAGAAGTCAAACGAGCACTGAAAAAACGGTGGCGCTTCTTGATCGGGCAAGAACAGAGCCACGCGATCTTTATGATTTGTGGTATCTCATGGAGCAGAGCAATTCAATAGATATTGGCGACTGTATAGAGGCAATTAAAGCAAAGCTTTCTCATCGAGGTAAAAAGTTGGATGAGGTTCGTGGTGAATTCTATAAGAAGGAAGCACGCCTTAAAAAAACCTGGGAGACCAGACTTGCTGCACAAATGGCAAACTTATCTGAGTTTGATAATGTTTATCGAGCGGTAAAGAGAGCTTTCCGCCAGGCAAAAATTACTGATGCCTGATTTTGATAGATTGAAATATTAATTTAGGGATGAATAAAGTGTAGCATTAAAAATCTTTTCCTAAAAATGATGGATAAAAAACCGCTGACAAATATCTTTTAACTGAAGAAGGTTATCACACGCATTCACCGCCACACAAAACGCCATTTTATTTTCCAATCCCCGCGCATAATATTTCGCCAGTTTCCGCGCATGCAGAATGGCCCATTTTTCGTGTCCGAGTAATTTTTCGAGTTGCTGAATATGTTCGATGAAGATCTCCCCGATTTCCTGTCTGGATGGAAGGTGAAAAAGGGTATTTTGCATCTTCGAAATGAGTTGTTGAATCAACCAGGGTTGTCCGACGCCGGCGCGTGAAATCATGACGCCTGCACACTTTGTTGCAAACATTTTTTTTAAGGAATCAGGACATGCAATATCGCCATTTCCAATGACCGGTATTTTTAATTGTTCGACAAAAAATTGAATATCATCATAACGACACGGCGTTTCGTAATGTTCTGTCCAGTGTCTGCCATGCACCACTAAAAAATCCGCGCCTGCCTCAAAAACCACTTTTGCAATTTCTGCATTGAATGCATCAGAACTGCCGCCATCCACACGAATTTTGACAGACACCGGCACGTGCGTATTTTGTTTCATCGCGGTAATCAGATGATACAGTTTGAGCGGATCTGCAAGATGACTCGACCCCGCGCCTTTCCCGCGGATTTTTTTAACCGGACAGCCGCAATTCAGATCGATCAGATGGGCTCCCTCTGCGGTGATTTTTTGAGTCGCTTCAGCCAGTTCTTTGGGATCATTGGCGGATAACTGAAAACAAACCGGGCCTTCCGTCGGGTCTATCTGAATCAGCCGTTGCAAGGAAGCCTTCGACTGATGCAGGATACTTTTGCAGGAAATCATTTCGGTACAAACAAACGCCGGTTTGCTATATCGCCAGATAAGGCGGCGAAAAGGTGCAGAACTGACCCCTGCCAGCGGCCCCTGGATCAGGTTAACCGGAAAGGTTTGATTGCCAAGTTGCAAGGTATTGATCAAAATGCGCATCCAATATGCTGATTATATAGATAATATTAAAATAAGTTGGTAAATTTTACACAGTTTTTACTGAATAATATATAATTATCCTATAGTTAAATGTTTAAAATAAGCGCGAAACGAGGTTTTTTGTGGGGCATTCCAGAGATAGAAGAAGAGAATTGGATTCATTGACAACTCGCGGAGTCGGGTTGATCAATGCGCTCGCTGATTTTAATCAGGACCCCTCCTGGGCAGACGCGCAAAAGAAAGCGCTTCAAGACATACGAGATAAAGCAAAGCCGGAGAGTGGGGAGGCTACTTTAGGCACAGTGATAGAGGAAATGGAAGTTTTTATCAGTGCGCTCACACTACAGCTTCGAGACAAAACGGGGAAGGGTGAAGCAACTTTCTTTCCTAAAAATCCGGTAAGGCTGACATCAAAACCGGTACCCCAAAAAATAGAAGACAAATCTGCTACGCCCCCTCCTGTTATCGAAGCAAAAAAAGCTGTTGATGTATCGGTGGAAGAGGAGCCGGAACCATCCAGGTCGACACCAGGACCGGCATCGGGTGCACTTTCTGCAAGGATTCAGGACTACAGGAGTCGTGTCGACGAATTGATTGGGACACTCATTTCTCTGGAGCAAGATGCACGTCAAAAAGAATTAGTTCGTAAAAAATATGCAGGTGAGCTGGCAGCTATACCTGGCACAGTCACACCAGCGGTTTTATTTAAACTGACAGCGTTTAAGAGAAAAGTGTTGGATGCCTTGCTGCACAGACGTGAAGAAGTCGCAGCCATGGCCGTCAAACAGGAACCTGATAGAAACAAACAAAAAAAGAATGAGGCAGCTGCTCCGGATTCTTTAGAACAGAGAAAAGTGTTGGATGCCTTGCTGGACAGGCGTAAAGAAATTTTAGACATAGCCACCAAACGGGAATTTAATAAAAACGAACAAAAAAAGAATGAAGAAGCTGCTCAGGCTTATTTAAGAGAAAGGAAGGATTTTCTTGTAACAGCGCTTCCAAAAATAGCGGAAACGATAAAAAAATTGAATTCGGATATGCAGAAAAAATATCCGGGTGAAAATGAGATACCTTATCAGCAAGAGATTGACAGGGCTGTGGAAATCGCCAACAACAAGGGAAATCTGGATTGGCTGGAGGGGCTTTTTGAACGTCTCACGCTGGAAGAGCATGTGAACCGGGAGATCCATGAGCTTGCCAGGCTGGATAGAAAGGGATTGGAAGGAGAACTGCCTAAAAAATTCAGGGGACAGTTGAATGACGTACTGTTTTATTCGGGGTTCTCTACAGATAACGCTATACGGGGGCTCACAGGTCTTTCACAAAAAATAAAAAAAATCAGGGATGCAAACAAACCAAAAGAAGTGGGGCATTTGAAGAAAGCACTTCCACGGTCTAAACCGAAACCAGACGTGCTACCAGAGCCGATTGCTCGGAAGATAGAAAATAAACCATTGCCAGACCCATCCGAAGAAAATGTTCTGACGCCGGAACTTCAGGAAGAAATCACCAGGTTGTTTCGGCAGGGGTCAACAGTTATCAGCCAAATTGAAGGTCATTTTGAGGGTATTGCTGCTGGTGTTAATTTTAGTAAATTGATTGCTCAAAGTGGTGGGAGTGCTGATTGGAAAGAGCTGATTGATGCATGTCGTCTAGGTCTGAGACAAAAAGAACTGCATGCAACAGATCAGAAACCAGGTGCTCTTTTGGCCTTAAAAAACTATGTCGCCTATCTCGAAACAGAGCTTCCAGGGGATGTTAAAGAAATTGTTGACGCAGCAGCGCGTGCTTCCGGACCAACGTTAAACGAGACTTTTACGTCAAGGCCAGGATTACCCGGATCAGACCTGAAGCCTGAAGGAATCGATGCTGCTGAAGCAGTATTCCAGGCCATCGACGAACTGATTGCTTTGGATAAGGAACTTGCAAAACTGCAAACGGGTAAGGATATCTCCGAAAGCGATGCTCGCGCGCTTTCTGGACTTTATGAAGACGCGTGGCATGCTCTATCGGCTAACGACAAACAATTGGATCACCTCACCGAATTGGGTGGGATGATAGAAACGAGAAAAGAACAGATAGCAACGATTAAAACAACTGATTACAACACGAGGTTTATTATGACAGCATCCAACAGGCAAAGAACCAAAGAGCAATGTATCGATGAAAAAATAGGGATTGATACGATCGAGTTAATTCGTCGGAAAGAAGCAATTCTGAACGAAGAGCAAGCTCTTGCGGATATGCGAGCGCGTTTGGCTGAAAGAGCCAGGCTGCTTGGTATATTTGACAAAAAAGAAACGACCTCTGCCGAGCAAGAACAGGCAGTACGCGACGCGAATATTTTTATGAATGGGCTGGATAATCGGCTTGCAATTTTAAACGGATCGAAAATGGAAACTGTTTTTGAAGAGGAACCGGAAGCAAAAGTCCATGTGCAAGAGGTTGTTGCTCCTGAACAAGAAGCAAAGATAGAAGTGCTTCTGAAAAAAGCATCAGAAATAGCTGCCCGAATAAAAGCATTGAATTTGGGCATGCAAGAGGGATTGAAAGAAAATGAGATACCCTACCAGGATAAGATAAGTTCCTTTGAAAGTCTGGGCAATCTCGATATGGCAAAAGATTTTGTCGATCGCCTTGTGCTTGAGGAAAAAGTCAATGCGCAAATTCATGTATTTGCCAATCTTGTACATGAGATACCTGCAGAAAAAACGGCGGAACAACAAAAGATTATCCAGCAGAATATCCAGCAACGAAAGCTGAGTGAGAACACACTGAAACAGGCGCTTGCCAATGTGACTACTTCCGAGGCAATCGAGAAACTTAATAAATTTTCAGAGAGCATGGAGGCAGCCATATCAAAAGAAGTTGAAAGGAAAAAGCAGCAATCGGAACATCGTAAATTTGATCTCAGACTGGAAATAAGCAAAGGAAATACAGAGATCATGGCTCTTCTTGCCAGGACAAAACAATTGATTCATCAACTGATTGCTCTGGATGTTGCACTGCAAGCTGCGCCGGATATCCGGGTTATCCGTGAGAATTACGAAAGTCCATTACCTGATCTGTCAACAAAAGATGAAATGGTTGAATACGCCCAAACATTGGGGCACGAAATCACAGAGAAAAAAGCAGCTCTGATGCAGGAAGAAAAAGCGGATGTAAACAGACAGATTCTGGCACATCAAGGTCTTGTTGTTACAGCGAAAGATTATATTGGCCAGTTGGTTAAGAAAGAGATTGACTTTCAGACCAGGCATAGAGGTTCTATGACGGATGAAGCAATTAAAGCCTATCGTGAACGGTATCAAGGTCCGTTGCCTTATCTAACTTCCAAAGTAGCGCTGGATAAATATATTGATGTATTAAAAAATGAACTTGCAGCGAATCAACACACGCATGCATTAAAAAAAGTGAATATGAAAGAGTTATTTGAAAAAGCAAATCGGAAAAATGAGGAACTTCAGGCATGGTTCGAGAATGAAAAAATACAGGATTGGGCCAGAGATAATAAAGAAATGCAAGATTGGCTTACAATCACAAAAGAGCAAGAGAATCATCGCGATCATATTGCCGGGCTTTTTGCGATATGTGCTAAATCAGGAAATCCCAAAAAGTTGGAAGATTTCATCGCTTCCATGGAATCCAGATTGCTTGAATATAAGATTCAACGTCTTCGAGTGCGTATCGATCGGCAGATTGATCAGTTGGCTTTACGCCAGAAACACGATGTTAAAACGCAGGAAGATGTTCGTGAGCATTATGCCAAAAAGTTGCGAGCAATACCGGAAGATTACACGGCCGATGTTTTCAGAAAACTTACTGAACTTCAGCAATTCTTGCAAGTAAGAGTGCAAAAGTATGTCGCCAGACCGGAGTATACAGGCTCGCCTGATTTGGCAACGGAACGGCAAGCCATGCAAACAAAAAAACAGGCACAGGAATTTAGGATATTGGCAGAACCCCTTTTAAAAAGGGCGTCAGTTTATATTGCACAACTGGCTGATCTTGCAGTGGCTCTTTCGCAGGAGGAAGAAGGCCAGACTCTCAGGAAAACACCTGCAGAGATAAAACGAGACGTTCGTGAAAGCTGTAGTGCAACGATGAACAGGATGACGGATATCTCAGATCTTAAAGAATATGTCGGGATGTTGTGGACAGAAGTACAATTACAACAATCGAAGCTGGATAATGCGCGCCCTGAGAATCAAGCAAAATACAGCATTCTGCTGGATGCGGTGAAAGCAAAACAAACCGGAATACCAGACAAAAAAGAAGAAGTGAAAGAGAATCCATTAGAACACGAACCGATGCCTGAAAATCAGGCACGTCGTCTGATTGAAGAATACATTGGAATGCAGAAAACAGCTAAAAAAGAGGTAAAACGCAATCAGCTTGAAAAGCAACTGGGTTATATTCTTGATCCCACTCGGGCTTCGCCTGGTAATGCACCTGTTGCGACACTCGAAGAGTTTATTGAAAGATTGGAGGAAGCGATAGCCTGGAAAAAAACAAAGGCAGATACCAGGGTGCAGAGAGAAAATGCAGTGCTACGACATAATGAAAAATCTCTGTTTGCTGAGGCAAAACACTGCATTGATCAGCTGGTGACGTTGGAAAGTGAGCGAATGGTTATTTTGGGACAGCGAGCTGAAGTGACAAAGGATTTTCGTAGTGAGTGCCGCAAGCCCTACGAAAATAAATTGTCTACCCTATCTTCCAGAGAAGACCTGGTTAGCTATGTTAAGGAGTTGAAAAACGACCATATTCGTTGGAAGACAGAGTTAGTCGAAGCCATACAAGTAGCGAAAAAATTTATATCTGAGATCGCCGGTTATTATCCACGAGATAATAATCGATCAAGATACATAGAACAAAAAATGGTGATTCTGAGATCTTTTTCCAATGGAACCGAAGTACAGGATTATGTTAATGATGATTTGAGGCCGGAACTTAGGATGCTGGAAAATCAAAAGAAAGCAAAAGGAGGAGGATTGTTTGGTGGTTGGACAACAAGACCGAAGCCGGTGCTTGCTCGCAAACCCTCCAGTGTTGGTTCAACTATTGGCGAAGAACTACCGGCTGGGTCTGTTATTTCTAAAGGTTCTTTTTCTGTGAGTGATGGTTCAGGTTCGGGAGGGAAATCTGGTTTGTTCCAGCCAACTTCTCAACCTGGATCACCCTCAGCTCCACCACCCAAAGTTGGAAATCCGGGTCAAGAAGAACCCGACGCGGAATCCGTTTTACCTCGTGATAGCAACAGTGGGCGGGAGTTTAATGGGGGTGTCAGGAAAAGTGGGAAGGGCAGCTAGTAGTTTGTCATGCAATCAAACATCCCGACCATTCACCATTGTCGGGGTGGTTTTATTTTTTAATGACGCCCAAAATACCCCAAAACACCCCCCAATCGCCCAAAAACCAAAAATCCATAACTTATTGAATATACTAAACATTTTATTTTTTGACCCTGTTTCCACTGCCAAATATAATCATAACTATATGATTAATAAGGAAAATTTTAAAATTCCTCAGTCAAACAGGTTGTTAACCAGGCTAAATAATCAGAAAAGCCCAAAACAGGCGCAAAACACAAAATCCCCCCACCCGTTTTCGGTTAAAATAGAACCATAACGATTCAACAAAGAAGGAGTGCTTGCCATGAAGCGATTTGCATTCGTTTGCAGTTTGGTCGTGACGCTCTGTTCCTGCTCGACCTACCAGGCATCGGAAGCGAATTCGATGCCAGCCGCCATCCCGGGATTGCATAATCATCACGCTGCAGGGGCTGTGAGACCCGTTAATTACGCCGCCCGCATGCCGGGTTCCATTACACCCATGGGTGAGAAAGTGATCATCGTGAACCCCAATGTGCATGCGTTTGGGGCCTATGATGCCGAAGGAAACCTCGTCCGCGGCGGGCTTGCAACCGCAGGCGGGAACTGGTGCCCGGATATTCACCGTCGATGCCACACCCGCGCAGGGAGTTTCCGCATTCAGTCGTTAGGGAGTGCGTCTTGTAAATCGACGATTTATCCGCTGCCACGTGGCGGCGCACCCATGCCCTATTGCATGTTTTTTAACGGCAATCAGGGGTTGCATGGTTCCTACAATGTCGTCGATGGCAACGTGAGCCATGGTTGCGTTCGCCTGCATGTGGATGATGCCGAATGGATACGATTTAATTTCGCCCATATCGGCACGAGGGTGATTGTCAAATCGTATTAATTTTTACGAATGACAAGCTGATCCGTTTTGACCTGCTTCACACCTTTGACAGATGAGGCAATCTTTTTGATGGTATCAGCTTGCTCCTTGTTATTCACCGTTCCAATCAATGACACCACCGCATTCTCGGTACTCACCGTGATGTGGGGAATGTCTTTTTTTAACAATAATTGCGACTGGATATACGCGGTCATCGCGGCATCTTCCACAAAAAGCGCCAGATTGGGAAAGGATGGTTCTGTCGTGGTCGTCGATGAAGGTGCTGTCTGTTTTGCGAGCTGCAGAGGTGCAGGACGCGTTTCAGGCGTTTGTTTCGGGATAGGGGCTGTTAACGTCGGCTGCGCCCGGCTTCCGGCTAACTGGCCGGAGAGCGCATCGGAAATCGAACCCATCGAAATGGCTTCGGACAATTGTGGAACAAGAACAATCAACAGGCTTGATAAAATTATTTTTTGCTTCATTTTGGTTAACTCCCATGAAAGATCGGGTGATTATGCAATCAATCGAAGATAAATCCAACCACAAAACGCGTCGGTTTCGCTAAAAATTTATTCACACCCACCACCGTCGGTGCGGTGTTGACGGCATAAAGCGCCGCGGCATTAAAATCCTGAATCTCACTCGGCTGCACAATCTGGATATCGGAAAAAGTGCCTTCCGGATGCAGCACCAGCGCGATATACACTACACCGCGTGCACCAAAAATCCCTTCCACGTCCGGATAATGAAAATGCGCTGACAGGGAACGCCCCATTAATTTCGCCAGAGGATCGACGGTCGCGTGTTTATCCCCGACCATGAGAATAGGCGGCTCGCTGTTTTTCATCTGGTTCAAGGCAGCACGGGTCTGATTATTTTGAATCACACTGCGCGACAGATCGAGTACGGATCGTTGTCGAAAAGGATCGATTTCTACATGAGATAGCGTTTTTTGTCCCGACGACAGTGTAGAGTTGGGCGTTGATTTTTGAATAGGCAGCGGCGTCGTGGGTGATTCAATAGCAGGCGCTGACCGTGATGCACGGTGTGTGACGGCATGTTCTACTGCCGGTGTCATTGCGCCGTGATACACATAGGATGGAATATACAGTTCAGGCGGTTTTCGGGTTTTTTCAACCGGTTTGAAGGTGAATGTCATGGATAACACAGCCAGCAATGACAGCAGTAGCAAATGCAACACAATCGATAACAATACAGTGTTTCGCGTTATTTTTTGTGTCATGGCGACGTCTGTCATGCCGGGTCCGTGGTGATTCAGTCAGGATCAGGATTTCATTTTATCCTGTAATTTTTTGGCATGCGCGAGATGAACCATCACGGCTGCGCGTGTTTCCGACAGGAATTTTTTCACATCCGGTGAGGTGGCGGTTTTCATCAATTTCGTATCAATGAGGTTCAATGCGGCTTCATGGCCCTTGACCATCGCATTCACATAGGCGGTCGCAAACGCATCGCCATTCATTGCACCGAGTTTCATCAACCCCTGTTTACCCTCAGCAGTCAGTTGATCGGCTTCACCGCCGGTTAAGGGATGTTCATTTTTAATCATGTCGAGAATTTGGGTCAGATTATTGCCATGTTGATCAATCATCATTTTGGCGAAGTCCATGATATCGGCATTGAGTTGTTTGTTTTGGGCAACGGCTGCGATGAGAATTTCATTTTTATCAATGGCGGCGACGGTGGCGAGTGTGCCGATATCAGCCGGAGTCAAGGTGGATGTGGCGAATGCCGGGTGCATCCCGAGTGTTCCGATAACAAGCAGGCTGATCAGTGGTTTGACGAGTTTCATTTGACGCTCTCCCTGTGAGTAATAGACGAGTAAACAGTATACTATAGGGCGCTCTTGTCGTTGACAGTTTTTATTCTTTTACATCCTTGATAGCTATATTAAAATGATCGGCCCTTTTGACGAGGTTTATAATGAAAAAAATTACGCTGCATATCCATTCGCATCCGACGTATCTGCCTGCGCAGTCATCAGAAGATGCGCACCGTTTTTTATGGTCGTATGAAATTACGATTACGAATAAAAGTGATGAGATGGTTCAGCTGATCAATCGATATTGGCGGATTACGGATATGACAGGGCATGTTGAGGAAGTGCGAGGGCCTGGGGTTGTGGGGTTACAGCCGATCATCAAACCGGGTAAATCCTTTGTGTATAACAGTTTGTGTCAGTTGACGACCCCGCAGGGTGTGATGGAGGGGCATTATGAATTTCAGACGCTGGAAGATGATAAATTTACGGTGCCTGTTCCAAAGCTGGTTCTTGCGACACCGGATCATGTGACGGCGGGGTTTCGGTCGAGGTTGCATTAGATTGTAATACGGTGTTAACGTCGATTGGCGTGTTTGCGAGTCTACGTTCCCCCCATCCTTTCCTTCCCCCACAAAACGGGGGGAAGGGACCCATGGTAGCAGATATGACATCATTTGGAGGTAAATTTATCAGGTAAATTTATAAAGACAAAAAACTGAAAAAATATTTTGATAAAATTTCAAAGATAAAAGAACTGAAAAAATATCCTGGCTCAGCTACCGTGGGTCCCTTCCCCCCGTTTTGTGGGGGAAGGAAAGG